>JAAZMM010000078.1 GCA_012798805.1 Bacteroidales bacterium | reverse complement strand
AACCCAGCAGTGCGTTATGCTGCCATGCGCAATGCACTTTATGAAAAAGGAAAAAAAATTGAGCTCCTTGTAGGATTTAATCCAAAACTTCATTACATTAGCGAATGGTGGAAGCAGCTCTTTGGGGAGAGCGAAGGTAAAGATGGTAAGGGCATATTCCCGGCATCGGTAAATTTCACCACCGACCTTCACTCTTTGGGACAATATATCCAGGATGGAGAGCGTATCCTCTTCGAGACATTTCTGGATGTGCGCACACCCAGACGGAAGGTGGAAATAAGCTATGATGAGCAAAATCTTGACGGGCTTAATTATCTCGCAGGTAAGAGTGTCGAATTTTGTAATAAGATGGCACAAAAAGGGACTATTTTTGCCCATAATGACGGAGGGGTGCCTACTCTGGAGATTTCCATAGAAGTGATTGATGAATACAACCTCGGCCAGCTCTTTTACTTTTTTGAAAAGGCATGTGGCATAAGTGCCTATATGCTTGGTGTCAATCCTTTTGACCAACCGGGAGTTGAGGATTACAAGAAAAATATGTTTGCTCTTCTTGGAAAGCCCGGATTTGAACAGCAAGGCGAAGAGCTCCGTAAGAGACTTTAAACACACATTCTATATAACAATGAAAACGAAATACATTTTGATGTTGCTTGTAGCGGCATCGCTTCTGGTATCCTGTAATACACAGGAGCAAAAAGAGCCTGAAGAGTGGGCCATTGTATTGCACGCAGGTGCAGGTGGCACACAGGCAATGTCTGCAGAGGATGAGGCATCCTACTGCATTTTTCTAAATGAAGCCCTGGAGCAGGGAAAAACCATTCTTTCATCGGGTGGTAGCGCTCTCGACGCTGTAGAGGCAACGGTGATCTATCTTGAAGATTGTCCCCTCTTCAATGCCGGAAAAGGGGCAGTAATGACTTCGGATGGACGTCATGAACTTGACGCCTCAATAATGGATGGTCGCGATTTCTCGGCAGGTGCCGTAGCCGGTGTGACTGATGTGAAAAACCCTATCAAAGCTGCCCGTTTAGTAATGGAAAATACTCCCCATGTGTTGCTTATCGGAGAGGGGGCTTCCTTTTTTGCACGTGAACAAGGGCTTGAAATAGTCCCCAATTCCTATTTTTCTACTGAGAGCAGTAAAATAGAACTCGAAAGAGCTCTCGCAGAGAAAAAGACCGGCTCTCCGATTGGAACTGTAGGTTGTGTGGCTCTTGATAGTGATGGAAACATAGCTGCTGCTACCTCCACGGGAGGTATGACCGGAAAAAAATGGGGTAGGGTAGGTGATGTTCCCATTATCGGTGCCTCCACCATTGCTGATAATAACTTTGTAGGTGTCTCCAGTACAGGTCATGGTGAGCTATGGATCCGCAGGTCGGTGGCTCACGATATTTATGCTCTTATGGATTACAAGGGACTTTCTCTTGAAGAGGCAGTTCACGAAGTCATCTGGAACAAAATAGACAAGATGGAGGGCTCCGGCGGTGGTGTGATCTGCATTGATCACTTCGGCAATATCGTAATGGACTTCAACACCCATATAATGTACCGTGCCTGGGCAAAAGCTTCAGGTGAATCAGGTGCAGCAGTGAATTAGGTGGTGCGAGTTGCGTGTTGCGAGTTACCTGTTGAAGGTTACCAGGTTTAGGATAGATGTTGAATTCTGAGTATTGAGTTTGGATTTTAATATTAATAATTGGCCGTTGGCAATTATAATAACAAAACACACAAATTATGAGATGTACCAAAAGAATAATTTTTCTTATTCTCTCTCCTTTAGTTCTTCTCTCATTGCTTTTCTCATGTGATAGCAATAAGGCAAGGATTTCAGTTACTGTTATTGGCAACAATATTGAAAGCTCTGCAGTGATCCGCTTCGCAGATGAAAGAGAGATGGATATACCCATAGACTCGCTGGGAAAAGGAGAGCTGACGCTTGATATTACCGAGCCTCTATATGTGACTTTTTATTATCAATATAAGAGCCCGCTCCTCTTTCTCACACCCGGTGCCGATATCAGTGTCGTTTTTGAGGAGGCGGAATCGGGTTTGAATACAGAGATAACAGGCAAGGGTGCAGAGGAAAGCAGATATTTGAATTTTGCACCTCTCTTTGCAGCCCAGATCAATGACACCGAACTTATCGAGAAGGAATTTTTCTCTTTATCCGACAGTCTATATAATGCAAACTTATCGGAGTTGGAAAAGGCCGGCTTGTCTAAAGTCTTCAATGATTTAGAAAGGGAACGTCTGAAGTATTTCAGTTATTCAACTTTACCCTCCTATCCCTATTTTCATAGGAGGCTTACCAGGGATGCATCCTATAATGCCTCTCCGGAGTATTGGGATAAACTGAATGAGCTTATGGTTATGGATGCCTCTTTATTACAATATAAAGAGTATCGCACTTTTATAGCAGAAGCGGTAGAAAGGGTCTCAAGAAATCAATATCCTGATCTTCACACCCTAGATGCACTTATAAAATATGTAGAGTCGGAAGGGATAGATCCACTTATTGCCGAGATGCTTATAAATGGGAAAATCTTCAGATTGGTAGAGAATTATGGGCCGGATGTGGTAAATGACTCTCATCTTGATGCCTTTAGCCGTTTTGTGAAGTCACCCGATTTGGTCGAGAAATTTAATGCATTGATGCAGAAGTGGGATAAGATTGCTCCCGGCAATATTTCACCTGATTTTAGTTGTGTCGATATAGAGGGTAATAAGTTTACGCTTGATGATTTTAGAGGAAAGTACCTCTATATTGATGTATGGGCGACATGGTGCGGTCCTTGCCGTATGGAAATTCCCCATATGATAGAGTTGGAAAAGAAATATCACGACAAAGAGATTACTTTTGTGAGTATTTCTTGTGATTCAGATCTCGAAGAGTGGCAAAAGAGTGTGAATGCAGGTATGACTGGAGTTCAGCTCCATTTTGATGAGGGGGATACATTTATGCAAGATTATATGATAATTGCCATTCCTCATTTTATTCTGCTGGATAAAGAGGGTAAAATAATTTCGTCCAATATGAGCCGTCCTTCAGATCCGGAAACTGCCTCAAGATTGGATAAACTGCTTAAATAACTTAAATATTAACCTTTAAACAATTATATATATGAGTAGAGAAACTGCAAACCCAAGAGGGTTTTGGCCAGGAGCCAGGTGCTCCCTTTTAAGGTTACTCCTCTGTGTTTGTTTGTCTTTTCCTGTTACCTATGTGTTGGCTGAGGAAACGGGTACTCTCACCCTTTCAACTGAACAACAAGATGAAAAGGATTTCGTATCAGGAAAAATAACAGACAATAAGGGCGAACCACTTATTGGTGCGACCATTTTAGTAAAAGAAAGCAGGAATTGGACCGTGACGGATATTGACGGTAGTTTCCGTCTCAGTCTGGGTGGTGGAGAAACACTGGAAATCTCTTACATCAGCATGAAATCTATAGAGATTAAGGTAGTGGGCGGAACGAAAGACCTCTTGATACAAATGGAGCCCGATGACCAGATCTTGGATGAAGTGCTTGTGACAGGTTACCAAACATTGTCAAAGGAGCGCTCCACAGGTGCATTCTCCAAAGTTTCAACTGAGAAACTGGAACTCAAACGTATGGATAATCTCTCATCAATGCTTGAGGGACAAATAGCAGGCTATGTTGGTGGCCAAATTCGTGGAGTTACAACCTTGAATGCGGTAGCCAATCCGATGGTTGTCATTGACGGATTTCCCGTTGAAAGTACAATATTGGATAAGATTGGAATGACCACTGAATATATGCCGGATCTAAACCCGGAAGATATTGAAAGTATAACGGTACTTAAAGATGCCGCTGCTGCTTCAATATATGGTGCTCGTGCTGCTAACGGCGTGATTGTCATTACCACCAAAAAGGCTAAAGAGGGTAAACCCCAAATTAGTTTCTCTTCAACTTTCACAGCACGACCATATTCGTTTTACAAAAATAGATTTACGGATGCAGCCGATATCATTGCAATCGAACGCGAATGGGCTGCTTCAGCTTTGAACACCCCGGAGGCAGCTGCAATGCAGGCTTCGGACTTGCGTGAAAATGGGGCATATCCCAGCCTTGGAGTAAATACTCTGCTGGATATGCATACCGGTAAGATCAGTATGAGCGAAGGAAACAGGATTCTTGATGATCTTGCTGCCAAGGGTTACCGTTATTACGATCAGGCAGCTGAATATGGTAAGCGCAACTCTTTCTATCAGCAATATAACCTTAGGGTTGGTAAGACTACGGGGCAGAACTCATTCAACTTCTCTTCTACCTATTGGGATAACAAGTATGAGGACATCAACCATAGTGATTGGAAATTGGGTATCAATATGACAAATTCATTGAAAATCACGAGTTGGTTGGATTTTGATGCCGGCATCTATCTTAAATATGGCAATGAGAAAAATGGCTCCTATGACCTTTTTGCACCCGGTTTCAATGTTATGCCATATGACTACCTGGTTGGTCCTGATGGAAGTTATTTTGTAGCCCCCTCACAGATAAGCAAGGCACGTCGCGATCTGATTGAGCAATATGGTTTGTACTCTGAGGCTCTCGTGCCTATGGATGAGTTGAATTATGCTCTCAATCAGGTAAAAAGTATGGAGACACGCGCATATGCCAAATTGAAGCTTGATTTTACCTCTTGGTTAAATTACGATGTGATGTTCCAGTACGAAACCAGCGATACCAATTATGAGTCCTTGAATGAAAAGGAGACGCTCTATATGCGTAAACGCATTAATGATTTCACAAGTGAGTCTCCATGGGGTGGCGGCTATCTGGATTATAACCTGCCTGACGGCGATTCCTTCTATACGCTTAGCAACAAAAAAAGCAGCTACAATTTCCGTCAGCAGTTGAATTTCAATGAGACATTTTCTGACAAACACAACTTGGTGTGGATATTGGGACAGGAAATCCGCCATTCATTGATATGTTTTGATGATAACACCTTCTATGGTTATGATCCCGAGCTCAAGAGCTGGCAAAATTTCAATGTGTTGGATTTATCCTATTTCTCAGGCATACTGGGGGCAGCGCAGTTGTCTCAAAGTAATATAGGTTCTTCCAGGGAGTTACTTAACCGCTTTGTCTCATTCTATTCAAATGCCTCCTACACCTATGATAATAAATATGTGGTTTCTGCCAGTATCCGTTGGGATCGTTCCAACCTCTGGGGGACTAATTCAAAGTATCAGAATAAGCCTTTATGGTCTGTAGGCGGAAGCTGGAATATTAGTAGAGAGTCCTTTTTTGATGTTGGTTTCGTAGATATGCTCAAACTACGTGCTTCTTATGGTATCGGCGGTAACATTGCACGTAATACGGCACCCTACCTGATTGCATCTTACTATGCTTCAAGCCTTGTGGATGGTATGGCCGGTCAGGTGACCACTCCTCCAAACAAGGATATTCGTTGGGAGAAAACTTCGACAACCAATATTGGTCTGGACTTTTCACTCTTCCGTCATCGTTTGTCAGGTACGATCGAGTATTACAATAAATATAGTGTTGACCTGCTTGCTCCTGTAAATGGTAGTCCTACACAAGGTTTCGGATATTCCAATTTGATGACCAATAATGGAAAAATGGTTAACCGAGGTTTGGAGATAACTTTGAATGGAGAAATTTTCCGTAGTAATGATTTCGGCTGGAATGCCACTTTACTCTATGCCTATAACCACAATGAGGTAAAACATGTAAGTGTAGAACCTGCCCTGTGGAACAGTCGTATTGATATGGTTACCAGTTATCCGATGGTTGGGAACCCGTTATACGGTATCTACGCCTATAAATGGGCAGGGCTTGACGAAAAAGGAGACCCACAGGTATATAATGCTGATGGTGAGATCACTTCGGGCCCTACCCGCGATCACAATGCACTGCTTTATTGTGGTACGACAATTCCGGTACATAATGCTTCGTTAACCAATGTGTTGCGTTATAAGAATTTTGAGTTCTCAGCTTTGGTAATATTGAATGTTGGCCATAAGTTGCGTTCTACTGATTTCCCGAGCATCAATATGGCAAACGGTCGTATAAATTCTACAGCAAAGGGAATAGTTGACCGTTGGACCAGACCGGGTGACGACACCAATGTTCCGCGTCTGCTCTTCTCTAATGATACGCAGAATTATAACACGCACCGCACGGAGCTATATCGTTATTCTGACCTCTTTGTATATAATGCGTCGCATATTCGTTTTAGTAATATTTCATTGGCATACAGACTTCCCAAGCAGTGGTGCGAAAAAATATTCCTTTCCGGAGCACGTCTGCAGTTCAATGTGGAGAATGTAGGCATCATTGCATTTGACTCGAAGGCGCATTACTATTTGGGTGGCAAAAGGAAGCCCAATTTTGTATGGGGATTGTATTTGAATTTTTAAAGGATGAACAATATGAAACGAATAATAAAGATAAGCACTCTGCTTCTTGTAATAGTAACGATGCTCTCCTCCTGTGTTGAGTTTTTGGGGGTTATACCGAAAGGGCAGAAGATACCCACGACCTGGGAAGATTACAATGGCTTTATCAGAAATAACTTTTCCTACCACTACCTGGATCCTGACCAACTTGCTTTATTGACAGGGGATATGTTTAGGATACCCTCTTCTGTCAGTAGTCAATCCCTGACACGAACTCACTATTATGCTGACGAATCAGTAAAAAGAATCGATGTTATGTCCGGTAGTGATAAAAACCCCTATTTTAATGCTTATGAAGGGCTGTTTGCCTGGAATCTGATAGTGGAAAATGTGCCGGAAGCTACAGAATGTACACAGGCTCAGCGTGATATGTTGATTGCGCAGGGACGCGTTCTAAGGGCAATGCACTATTTCTATCTTACTAATTATTACGCCGATCAGTATTGTGAGGCTACGAAGAATAAATTGTCGGTTCCTCTCTTAACCTCAGCCTCTGTGGAGGCTCCATCTCCGCAGGTTACTATTCAGGAGATGTATGAGTTTCTGCTTGATGATTTGCATAAGGCTGCAGGTGACGCTTTGCCTGTGCATGGAGAAACCATCCTTCATCCCAACAGGGCTCTTGGCTATGGTATGCTAGCCCGTGTCTATTTGTCTATGGGTGATTACGAAAATGCTCTTAAGTATGCTACGTTAGCCTTGCAACAGAATGACAAACTCTTTGATTGGGTAGCTTTTTACAATGCAGACAAAGCGCGTTATGATGCGCCTAACAATTATACGACCGGTGTGAAAGGTAATCCTGAAATCGAAAATGTGGAGAATTATATTTATGGTTATGGTTCTTCTACTGCCGGGTGGAGAGGATTACGTAACACAAGCTATGCAATCTCCCCGGAGCGTGCAGCTCGTTTTGAAGAGGGGGATGCCCGCCTGCTTACACATTGGAAATCCCGTTATTCAGCTTCAGGCATTCATTATTATGCCGGTATTTATGCTTTGGAAATGAATAGAGGCGGCATGCGTTCACCTGAAATGTACTATATTAAGGCAGAATGTTTGGCCCGTAAAGGCGGAGCTGATAATATCAATGAAGCTATGAGTCTGGTCAATAAGGTTAGAAAAACCCGTATTCTTCCAGAATATTATGAGGACTGGACAGCTTCGACTACTAAAGAGGCGGTAGAAAAGATTATCCGTGACAAAGAGAGTGAATATATCCAGAGTCAGGTGATTTTTTGCGATTATCGCCGTTTGAATAAAGATCCCGATTATGCCCGTGACTTTCCACGTGTTATTGAAGGAGTTGAGTATGTGCTGAAACCCAATTCTCATCTCTGGATTATGCCATTCCCGCCTGAGGCCGTTTCAAACCCAGGGAATGGAACTATTATTCAGAATGTAGAGAATTAGTACTATTACTAACAACTAATACCAACTAACAATAAACTCATTAACCAACTAAATCATCACAAAATGAAAAAATTAATCAATTTAGCAGTTGCATTTATGGTCATGGTTTCAATGGCCGGATGCGGTTCACAAAAAGATGCTTCCGTTGATGTTGACGGAAACTGGACAATTATGGAATTGACCGGTCTTGATGAGACCGTTTCTCTCGAAGGAAATTTCTTCCAGTTTGATTCGGAAGAAGGACTTTTCTTTGCCTATCTCGGATGCAATAATATTGCAGGTCTCTACGTGTTTGAAGATCCCTCAATCACTTT
>JAAZMM010000077.1 GCA_012798805.1 Bacteroidales bacterium | reverse complement strand
TCCATACTAAAATCCATTATTCTGGAATCCATCATCATAACCGCCATTTTTGGATATATAGGTCTGTTTATGGGGATTGGTCTTACCGAATTAGTCAACTTTTTTATGGAGATGTCGGCAAATGCTGCTCAAAGCGTCGATGGAGTTCCGACAATGTCGGTGTTTAAAAATCCTACAGTCAATGTCGGGTACGCTGTTTTTGCAACCGTTCTATTGATTGTTTCGGGAGTGATTGCCGGCTATCTGCCTGCCAGAAAGGCGGTTAAAATCAAACCGATAGAGGCGATGAGACAGGAGTAGTGTGTAGTATTTTGAATTAGAATAAAATGAAAAAAGAGATAAATAGTCAGCCACAGTTTAAGAAAGCCTCCCTTTGGAGAAGGTTCAGGTTGCTTTTCGATATTGATCGCTGGCAAGAGATCTGGATTACCATTACAAGCAATAAGTCTCGCAGTTTTCTCACGGCATTCGGGGTTTTCTGGGGAATATTCATGCTTGTGCTGATGGTGGGCTCAGGAAATGCGTTGCAAACAGGTATTTTCTCTCAAATAGAGGGATTTGCGACTAATTCGGTCTTTTTTGTGACAGAGCGCACTACGGAGCCTTACAAAGGTTTCAGAAAAGGGCGTGTCTGGCATATGACCAACAGCGATTTGCCCATCATTCGTCATAGAGTGGATGATTTGCAATATATGTCGCCTGTACTTTTTGGAGGGGGTAGAGGTAACGGTAAAAATGTGGTGCGAGGCGATAAGGGAGATTCCTTTATGGTCAAAGGATGCTATCCCGAATATGATTTGATCGAAAAAAGCAAAATGGTCTATGGACGATATATAAATGATATAGACATTGCTGAAAAACGCAAAGTGTGTGTAATAGGTGAGCGGGTATATGAGGTGCTTTTCAATGGTGAGGATCCCGTAGGAAAACAAATTCGTGTAAACGGAATCTATTTCCAAGTTATAGGAGTGGCCCGAAGTACATCAGAGGTAAGTATTGGTGGAAGAACGGCAGAAACCGTAGTGTTGCCCTTTACAACTATGCAACAAGCTTTTAATCAAGGAAATGTAATTCACTTTTTGGCTGCTACCGCCAAACCGGGTGTGGATGTGAAAATCATAGAGGAAAAAATCACGGAAGTTTTAAAACAACAACACCAGATTTCGCCTGACGACAAATCGGCAGTTTTTAGCATGAACATAGAGGAACAATTTAAGATGTTCAACTATCTGGGTATCGGTATTGCCGCACTGATCTGGATTGTCGGTATCGGTACATTGCTTGCGGGAGCCATTGGCGTAAGCAATATTATGTTGGTAACTGTACGAGAGCGCACAAAAGAGATAGGCATTCGCCGTGCACTTGGAGCTACACCCAATAATATTATCGGACAAATAATGAGCGAAACCGTGGTGCTGACTGTTTTGGCAGGAATAGGAGGAATTGTGCTGGGCGTTGGTTTGTTGTCGGCAGTAGGCATAGCACTAAGCCAGGGCGACCAATTTTTTAAGGATCCGCAAATTAGTTTCTCTATGGCGGTAGCTTCCTTAATAATACTAATTGTCGTCGGATTGTTGGCAGGACTTATTCCCGCCAAACGCGCAATGATGATAAAACCGGTAGAAGCAATAGCAGAAGAGTAGAAGTGTTACGAGTTGCGGGGGAGAGTTCTGAAGATTAATTAAAAGAATTAGAAACAATAAATAATAACTATAAACAATGAAAAAAGTACTGAAAATTGCATTATTAGCCCTTTTAGGACTATTGGTTATCGGGACATTTGTATTTCTCTATAAGAAGTCACGTCCTGTAGAAAAGACATATCAAATTGAGGCCGTTACGACCGGTAATATTGAGAAAAAAACGGTGGCAACAGGAAAGGTGGAGCCACGAAACGAAATTCTCATCAAACCGCAAATGTCGGGAATAGTTTCCGAAGTATATAAAGAAGCAGGTGACAAGGTTGTAGCTGGCGATATAATCGCGAAGATTCAGGTTGTACCCGATATGGTTAATCTGAGTGCGGCAGAGTCACGTGTTGCGCGAGCACAACTTGCTGCGGAGCAAAGCAGAATAAATTATGAACGCGACCGTAAGCTTTACGAAAATCTGGTGATATCGAAGGAAGAGTTTGAAAGAGTGCAACTGCAATATAAAAACGATCAGGAAGAGCTACAGGCTGCCTCCGACAACCTGAGTTTGGTAAAAACGGGAATGACCAAAAGCACCCAAAAATCGAGCAACACATTGGTACGTGCCACTGTAAGCGGAACTATCCTCGATATTCCCGTAAAAGTGGGTAATTCGGTTATACAAACCAATAATTTCAATGACGGCACCACGATTGCCTCCATCGCAAATCTGAACGATATGCTCTTTGTGGGAAAAATTGATGAAACCGAAGTCGGCAAACTTTCAACCGGAATGCCTATGGAGATCACGATTGGTGCTATCCAGGACAAGAAAATCTCAGCGGTGCTGGAGTATGTTTCGCCCAAAGCCACCGAAGAGAGTGGAGCCATCTTGTTTGAGATGAAGGCTAAAATGGAGATGCCGAAAGATATCTTCATCCGTGCCGGATATAGCGCCAATGCTGAGATTGTTTTGGACCAAAAGCTCGATGTAATGATGATTCCCGAAACATGCATTGAATTTAGCAACGACTCCTCGTTTGTTTACATAGTTAAAAACGAAAACCCGCAAGAGTTTGAACGCAAATATGTCTCAGTAGGACTATCAGACGGTATTAACATTGAAGTTATCGATGGATTGAAATTGGACGATAAAATTCGCGGCAACGAAATAATTGGAAAGAAAAATTAGTTTCGAGTTGCGGTAAGAAATAATAAAAAAATCAACTTAATTATAGAAAGACGATAAAATGAAGAAGTTTTCTAAAATACTTTTAATTCTATTGGCCTTGGTAATAGTTTTAACTCTACTGTTCCTATACAAATATGGGCCAAATTTCAATATATATCTGTTTCCGCCATCAGTAGAGCAGTATGTTGACGATGCACTTACCAAAATGAACAATGGAATAAATACACATAGCAGAGAATGGAATGAAACAAAATCGGAAGTATGTGATGTAACTAAAAATATGAAAAGTTATGAGGAAACTCATGATATATTAAATAAAGCAAGTAAGGTCGCCGGAGGGAAGCACTCATTTCTCATTATGCCCGAAGAAGTTAAGGAGATTTCTCATTCTTTTGATTTTCCACAAGTCAAAACAGAAGATGATATTTTATACATAAAACTAACACCTATAATGTTGGCAAATCAAGAAGAGAGTCAAAAGTATGTTGATATTGTAACTAACTCATTGCGTAATGATAGTTTCAAGGGCGTAATCATTGACCTTTCCAATAATACGGGCGGAGATATGTATCCTATGATAACATCGGTATCTGCATTAATACCGGATGGAAAAATCCTCGTATATAAAAATGCTGCAGGAGCAACTTCGGATATTGTTTTAAAAGATGGAAAACTAAATAATTCTTTTAATTCAATAGTTGGTCTAGATAAAAAGATAAATGATCTACCTGTGGCTATAATAATTAATGAAATGACAGGCAGTTCGGGAGAAATGGTTGCTTTATCATTTAGAGGATTGGATAATATTAAATTTTTCGGAAAAGAGTCGGCAGGTTATACTTCGGTAAATACTCAAATGAATCTTTATGATGGTGCAATATTGCAGCTTACAACTGGAAGCATTGTAGATAGGACAGGAAAAGAATATTTGAATGAACCTATAAAGCCTGATATTTATTCAGATAATCCCATGGCAGATGCAACAGATTGGATAAATGGAATTATTAGTATTCAAAGATAATATTTTTTAACACCAACGCTTCCGCGCGAATCCTTTCGCATGATAATCGACATAGAAAAGAAAATAAAAGATATTTACTTCAAATCTCATTAGCAATTACAGGTTAAAACAATGAAACAAATAATATTAGCACTATTTCTAACCATTTCCCTGACGGGAATGGCGCAGCAGTACACACTGCAGGAGTGTGTGGAGATTGCGTTGCAAAATAATAGAACGATAAAACAGCAGGAGCTAAACAGAGAGCAGCGCAAAATAGCATACACACAGGCACGAAACGATTTGTTACCGAGTCTTAATGCTCAGGCGGGGCAAAACTTCATTTTTGGACGCTCCATCGGACTAGATAATATTTATCAAAATACCAACTCGATGCAAACTTCCTTTGGAGTGGGAGCCGATATTACGCTCTTTGACGGATTGCGCATGAAACACAATATCGATGCGAAACGTGCCGACCTGAGTGCTGCGGAAGCAGATGTGGAGAAATTTAAAGATGATATCGAAATGAGCGTGGCAACCGCTTTTCTCCAGGTATTGCTCCAAAAAGAACTTTTGGAAATTGCCAATGACCAACTTGCATTGACCGATGAAAACATCTCCCGTCGCAATGAACTTATCCAAAGCGGAAAAATGGCCGAGGGCGAAATCTACGAACTGGAAGCTCAGCGTGCACGTGAAGAGCAAAACAAGGTACAAGCCGAAAGCAATCTAAAACTGGCATTACTCGATTTGGCGCAAATCATGGAGCTCGATGATTTTTCCCATTTTGATGTCGTCGTGCCCCCGGTGGAGCAAATAATTAACAACGAAACATTGTTGTCACCCACAGAGGTTTACCAGCAGGCATTACTTGTCCGTCCGGAAATTCGCGCTTCGGAGTATCGTCTGAAAAGCAGTGAGAAAAGTGTACTTATGGCAAAGTCACAACTCTATCCCACATTGTCGTTCGGTGCCAATATGGGGACAGGATATTATAAAATGAGTGAACGACCCAATGACCCATTCAGCTCGCAATTTCGCAATAATATGAGCAATGCCCTCGGTTTCAGTTTGCGAATACCTATTTTCAATAGATTTCAGGCACGAAATAATATTCGCACTGCCCAACTGGCAGTAGAAAACAGCCGCATTGAAATAGATAAGGTTAAAATTGAGCTCAGAAAACGCATTGAGCAGGCATTTCACAACGCCGTAGGCGCCCAAAGTAAATGGAAAGCTACACAAAAGTCGGAAACATCAGGCAGAGAGGCATACCGGTTTGCAAAGGAGAAGTTTGATAACGGTCGCGCCAATGCCTATGAACTCTTTCAGGCGAAAAGCAATCTAACACAGGTCCTGAGCGAACAGGCACAGGCAAAATATGAATATGCCTTCCGATTGAAAATTTTGGAAATGTTAAAGGAGTAGTTTTTAGCCGACTTTCTGCATAAAACGTTCCGGATCTATAATGTACCGACCATGAGTGCCCTCACCGAGAATATTGCCCTCCTGGTCGGTTACTTTTACATCAAAAGTAAGGCGTTTGCCATCAATTTCCGTCAGAATTGCCTCAGCGATGACTACAGTACCGGGTTTACAGGCTTTTTTGTGTTCGATATTCACCATGGTGCCCACGCTATCCATGCCTTCATTCATCAACATTGTATGTGCAGCACACTCCATTCTTGCAATTAGTGCCGGAGTGGAATAGACGTGCATTGCTCCTGAATCATAGTTGAAAGCAGTTTCATCTTCCCTTACCGTGTGCTTCACGATATATTTCATTCCAACTTTAAGTTGTCCCATAACTATTTTGATTTTTATTATTTTCAGTTAGAACGCGAAAATAGGACAATTATTTGAATAATTGGGTTAAAATGCGGGCTATACTAATATGCTTGCACCATTGAGGTCATTTTAGATGAGGGTGACTCACAGACTCGCAGTAGGAATATCGCTCCAAAGGGTAGTATAGTGTGGGGAACGGTGTTCGCTGAGCTTATGTATGCTCCCGTCTCCCTGCACGCCGATACGGATCGAGCCATGGCCATATTGTTGATTTATGGAGTCTATGAGGTAGGAAATACGGGATTCACGCTCTGCCGCTTCGCTATCTTCGAAAAGTGAACCGGTGATTTGGTTACGTTGTTCAAGGCGCGTTATGACCACGCCGGCCTTTTTGTAGGCCATTCTGGCATCAAATAATTCTCTTATAGCTGCGACGGCAGCCGCTACTATGGTGCGTTGTTCCCCGGTAGGTTCGACAAAGGGTACGAGAATGCTTTTATAGGCTTGTGGCATATTTTCGCGGAAGCGATTCGTCATCGCAAAGACCATCATTTCAAAAGCGACAGATCCCTGCCCACGAAGCTTTTCCGCCGCTTTGGCGGCGAAATTGGCCACCTGGCTGCACAACTCTTTGCAATCGGTGATCTCTTTCGAAAAGCTGCTGGAAACACATATCGACTGTTTGGTCACGACGCTATCCTCAAATTTGATGCTGGGAATGCCACGCAGCTCCCTGTGGGTACGCACACCGGTAATACCCATCAATCTGCGAACTCTCTCCTCATCTATTTTGACGAAGTCGAAAGCGGTCCTGATGCCCCTCTGATAGAGTTTAGGAGTGGTTTTTCTTCCTATACCCCATACATCCTCTACAGGAAATTTACGCAACACCTTCTCAATATCCTCCGGACGGTGCATATAGCACCCTCCTTGCAGTTTCGGATATTGCTTGCAGAGCTTGGAGGCAATCTTTGCCAGAGTTTTGGTTGGGGATATGCCGATTGAGACCGGAATCCCCGTATTGCGGAGACAAATACGTGATATTTCTCTTGCATAACTGCTCAAATCTTCAATTTGCATCCCGTGAAGATCAAGAAAGACCTCATCTATCGAGTAAACCTCCAGCGAGGGGGCAAATTCCTGCAGAGTGAGTCGCACTCTGCGCGACATATCACCGTAGAGCGCCATATTGCCTGAGAAAACTATAACTCCGTGTTTCTCTACCAGATGGCGTATTTTAAAGAGAGGAACTCCCATTTTAATACCGAGAGCTTTGGCTTCATTGCTGCGTGCCACGGTGCAACCGTCATTGTTGGAGAGTACAATGACAGGCTTGCCGTTGAGATCGGGCCTGAATACCCGTTCACACGAGACAAAAAAGTTGTTGCAATCAGCCAGGGCATACATCGCCGTCAGACCTTTTTTATAACATAGGTTACCAGGCCCCAGACCATAAACTGATTGTCAGGGGTGACTATGATGGGTTTGTAGGAGCGATTGCTCTCATTGGCGGGTAACAGATGCAGCTCTTTCCCGTGGATTTCGACTCTTTTGACCGTATATCCGCCATCAATAAAGCAGACTGCCAAACAGCCGTTATAAGGCTCTATGCTCCTGTCAACTATGATGATGTCGCCTTCATCCATAGCGGCGTCCACCATTGAGACTCCATCTATCCTGAAAAAGAAAGTAGAGGCGGGATTGCGTACCAGAAGCTTTATCAGGTCGAGTTTTTCATGAATATCCTCCGCAGGGGAGGGGAATCCCGCCTTGACATCACCCACCATCCAGTTTTCAGTAGAAAGATTATCTTCTATCTCATAGGGTATCATCTTCTCTCTCTTTTAAAACAGGGGCTGCTTGTAATGATAGCAGCCCCGGCATTGTGATTCCGATAATGAATCCGACTTTCGCAAAGCGTCAGATTACTCTATCCAGCGAATTTTGCTCTCATCTCTCGGCCTGGCATCCGGGCTTTCATCGGCATAGCCAAATCCCACAACGAGCGCCAGTGTGTAATCTTCCGGAAACTCCAATCTTTTGTAATACTCTGCAGCCTCTTCACTCTTGAAAAAGTCAACCGGACTTCCGAGAGCAATAGAGCCGATTCCCATTGATTTGGCCGCAAGCATCATGTTTTGGGCCATCAGACCACAGTCAATGTAGGCGAATCTGCTATCACCGAGAGCAATAAATACTACCGTAGGAGCATTTCTGAACATATTTTTGAAAGAGGGGTCTTCTACCATTTTTGCGCCACGAGGGCTCTGTTTCATGCGCTCCACATAAAGTTTGGTGCAACCCTCGATAAACTCAGGGTTGTCAACAATGCGTACCTCCCAGGGCTGAGCATTCATTCCATTGGGGGCATTGATGCCGCACTTTACGATTTGGTCCATGATTTCACGCTCTACAGCCTGAGGCTTGTATGCCCTGATGCTGCGACGCGCCATAATAGTTTCAATTACTTGATTGTTCATATCATTCTGATTTTGCTTGTCTTGATTGTCGCTACAGCTGCTAAGTAGCAGCGTTGCAGCCATAATATACAAAAAAATTTTCTTCATAATAAATATATATATATAGGGTTTTAAATTAGTTATTTCAAGTTTTCTATTTCATACCGAGCTTTTCGAGAAGAGCCTCCGGCTGAGGATCTCTTCCGCGAAAATTACGGAATAATATATCAGCATCTTCGATACCTCCTCTGGAGAGAATCTTATCGCGGAATTCGGCAGCTACCTCTTTATTGAAAATACCTCTCTCCTTAAAGAGGGAGAATGCGTCAGCCTCAAGCACTTCAGCCCATTTGTAGGAATAATAGCCGGCGGCATAACCTCCCGCGAAAATATGACTGAATGAGGGTGAAAATACGATGCCTTCAATTGCGGGCAACACGGCAGAATTTGCAAGAACATTCTGCTCATAATCCACCACTGAGTCTTCCGGCACTGATGTGATGTTGTGCCAGGACATATCGGTGAGACCATAATTGAGCTGTCTTACGCTGGCATATCCTGCAAGAAAGTTCTTGGCAGCAATAATCTTGTCAATCAGCTCTTGGGGGATTACTTCGCCTGTCTGGTAATGCTTTGCAAATGATTGCAGATACTCCGGCTCGTAAGCCCAGTTTTCCATAATCTGTGATGGAAGTTCGACAAAGTCTCGGGCAACGTTGGTGCCCGTCAAAGAGCTATATGTACCCTCTGCCAAAATACCGTGTAGTGCGTGTCCAAACTCGTGGAGAATGGTGGTAAACTCGTAGAAAGTGATCAGCGAAGGTGTTGTGGAGGTGGGTTTGGTGAAGTTGGTCACCAATGATACATGAGGTCTCTCTTCGACTCCGTCGTAGAAGCCTTGCTCCCTGAAAGAGGTCATCCAGGCACCGCCCCTCTTGCTTTCGCGCGGGAAATAGTCAATATAGAGCAGGGACATAAATCGGCCGTTCTCATCTTTTACCTCAAAAACCTTTACATCGGGATGATATACGGGCAGCTGTGGATTTTCCTCAAATTGCAGTCCGTAGAGGCGTTCTGCCAAATCAAAAATAGCTGCCTGGACACTCGAGAGCTCAAAGTAGGGCTTGAGCAGCTCTTCGTTGAGCGAGTATTTTTCCTCCTGGTATTTTTCCGACCAATAAGAGAAGTCCCAGGGCATCAGTTCTTCCTCGAAGCCATTGGATGCTGCATAGGCCTGGATCCCTGCCACGTCGCGTCTGGCAAAAGGCAGGGATTTCTGCATCAGGTCGGCGAGGAAATCATTGACCGTAGCGGGATTCTTCGCCATTCTCTCCTCAAGTGCATAATCTGCGTAGGTTTCATATCCCAGCAGCTGTGCTACGCGGATACGGAGGTCCACTATCTTGCGAATGTTTTCGGTGTTGTCAAATTCTCCGCCTATGCATTTGCTGTTGTAAGCTCTCCAAAGCTCTTCGCGAAGTTCACGATTGGTGCTATACTTGAGGAAGGGGCCGTAGCTGGGGTAATCAAGAGTAAATACCCATCCCGCCTTATCTCTGGCCTGCGCCTCAGCAGCAGCCATTTCCTTCACATAATCAGGGAGTCCCGCCAGATCGGCTTCGTCAGTAATTTCGAGGATATAGGCGTTGGTAGCGCCGAGTACATTGCGTCCAAATGCGAGGGAAGCGAGCGAGAGTTCCTCCTGAATTTGGGCATATTCCTTTTTTTGATCATCAGGGAGGTTAGCTCCGTTGCGGGTGAATGATTTATAGCACTCCTCCAGCAGTTTTGCCTGCTCCTGATTGAGTCCGAGATCATCTTTTTGCTCATAGACTCTCTTTACCTTTTGAAAAAGTATAGGGTTGAGGATGATGGACATACTGTATTCAGTCATTATGGGGGATACCTCTTCTGCAATCTGCTGCATCTCTTCATTGGTGCAGGCTTGATTGAGGTTGAAGAAGATGCCTGCAACAGTGGTGAGCGTGCGACCCGAGCTTTCAAGCGCCTCGATGGTGTTTGCGAAAGTGGGTTCTTCGCTATTTTCTACAATAAGCCGGATCTCAGCTTTGGCCTCTTCGATCGCTGCAATGAATGCGGGTTTGTAATGTTTTGTTTCGATCTGATCGAAGGCAGGGGCCTGATAGGGATGTGATGATCTCTGAAGTAAAGGATTTTCTTTCATTGTGCAAGAAATAAACATAAGTGCGGCCAATAAGGTCGCCGTCAGAATTCTGATGGATCTCATATTGTGTATAAATTTGTTGTCCGAATCCCAAAGATAACGAATTTATGTCAAAAAATCTCATTCCTTGAGAGTGAAATGTACCTCGCCATTATTGGAAAAATAATAATAGTATTCGTAGATATGATAGCAGGTGCGTCCGAGAAATCGTTTATCCATTGACGTAAAATGTCCGAAATCGAACGAGAGCATATTCAACTCTCTGGTGCCAATGCTTTTAACGCCCCTTGAAAGCAAGGAACGTATGATATCGCGGTTGCGCGAGAGTATTCTGTTTACCCGGTTCATTCCTTTGTTTCGCTCCCGGCGGAGATGATTGTGGTAGTCGTTTCTGCAACTGTCACAGCAGAAGATCTTGTCGCTCCTACCCACGAATCGCTCGCCGCATCTTTTACAGTGTCTCTTTGTTTCCATACAGATCTTCCATTAAAATTGATATAAAGTTTGAGTTTAATGACAAATGTAATTGAAAATATTTACACACGGGTGCGGAAAAGGCAATTTTAACGGATCAAACGGATATAAATGTTTAGAGTATGGATAGATAATGTTGGTCTGTTTTACTTTGTCCTCGAAACAAAAACAAAATATTATGAAAAGAACATTTATCAATCGGGTAGAGCTGAAAGGACATGTGGGGCATGACCCGAAAGTTACGGACGTGGGCAATTCGCAGGTTGCCAGATTTTCCCTCGCTACTAACGAGACATTCAAGGACAAGAAAGGTGAACTTAAAGAGGAGACCACCTGGCACAACATTACCGCCTGGAATGGACGCAATATCGAGGACTTTGCAAATATCCGCAAAGGTCTTCTGGTCTCTGTCATAGGGCGCATACGCAATGTCAGGTACACATCCAGCAGCGGTGAAGAACGACAGTTCATGGAGATTCTTGCCAGCAGAGTCAGTGTGGTACCCCCGGAGGAGTAGTACTCTTACAATTTAGCTCAACTTTCGGCAGTAGCGAGCCAAATATTGCCGAAAGTTGCTAATTTTGTAATTTAGTGCAAAAAAATAGATGATTATGGCTCGTAACTTATTTCTCTACGATACCCTTACAAGGGAAAAACGCATTTTCAAACCTGTAAATCCCGGTTATGTCGGAATGTATGTCTGTGGTCCTACTGTCTATGGCGATGCACATCTGGGCCATGCCAGGCCAGCCATTACTTTTGATGTACTATTCAGGCTTCTCAGACATTTGGGATATAAGGTAAGATATGTGAGTAACATTACTGATGTCGGTCACCTCGAAAGTGATGCTGATACAGGTGAGGATAAGATTGCCAAGAAGGCTCGTCTTGACTCTTTGGAGCCTATGGAAGTAGTACAGACTTACACCTTGAGATATCAAGAGGCGATGAGAGAGCTCAATGTGCTGCCCCCTTCCATTGCACCCAGGGCTTCCGGTCACATTATAGAGCAGATAGAACTCGTAAAAACCATTCTTGATGCCGGATATGCCTATGTAAGCAATGGTTCGGTCTATTTTGACGTTGAAAAATATGACGGTACTCACAAATATGGAGTACTTTCAGGCCGTATTATTGATGATATGATGGCCGGTTCACGTGAGCTTGACGGCCAGGAGGACAAACGCTCTCCCAACGACTTTGCGCTTTGGAAAAAGGCTGCACCTGAGCATATCATGCGCTGGCCCTCCCCTTGGAGTGACGGTTTTCCGGGTTGGCATCTCGAGTGTTCGGCAATGAGCGAAAAATATCTCGGAGAGGAGTTTGACATACATGGCGGCGGGATGGACCTGATATTTCCTCACCACGAATGTGAGCTGGCGCAGAATATGGCTTCACGCGGCAAGGGCGGTGTCAACTACTGGGTGCATAATAATCTCATCACCATCAATGGTCAAAAGATGGGCAAGTCCAAAGGCAATTTCATTACACTAGAAGAGTTGTTTGCCGGTACTCATGATCTCCTGGAGCAGCCCTATTCGCCAATGACCATCAGGTTTTTCATCCTTCAGGCACACTACAGGAGTACTCTTGACTTTAGCAATGAAGCTTTACAAGCGGCTGAAAGAGGACTAAAACGCCTTATGCAGGCGACCAAGGATGTTGTTTCACTCAAACACTCCCCCGATGCCCCACTATTGAAGCAGGTGGCTGCCGTCGAAGAAGATATTTATCAGGCATTGCTTGATGATATGAATACACCTATTGCTCTCTCATCTCTATTTGAAGCAGTAAGGATTGTAAATGGAGCCAAAGATAAAGGTGAGGTGCTCAACGATGTCGATTATAACACACTTACCAAGCTCTTTACGGAGATTGTATCGGATGTACTCGGCCTGGTTGATGAGCGTCAGGATTCATCAGCAGAGTCGGTAATCGGCGGATTGGTGAATATGGTACTTGAGAGCCGCAATGCAGCAAAAGCTGCAAAAAACTGGGCTGAAAGTGACAGGATTCGTGATGAACTCGAAGCTATCGGTATCCGCATCAGGGATACTAAAGAGGGCACTGAATGGGAGCTTACCAAATAAAATTACAATAACTCCACTCTTTGTTTTGCTACAGGTATGCCCAGCTGGTCGCGGTATTTAGCGACTGTACGTCTGGCTACCTTGTAACCCTTTTCTGAAAGTGCTGCAACTATGCTCTCGTCTGTCAGAGGAGCGCTCTTGTCCTCATTCTCAACGATCTGGACGAGGACGTTTTTAATTTCACGGGTAGAAACCTCCTCTCCATCTTCGTTTAGAAGACCTTCGGAGAAGAAGTATTTCAACGGATAGATGCCGAAATGGGTCTGGATATATTTGCAGTTGACTACTCTGGAGATAGTAGAGATGTCGAGATTGGCCTTTTCGGCAATATTGCGAAGTACCATTGGCTTGAGCTTAGTCTCGTCTCCATCTATAAAGTATTCTCTCTGGAAGTCAATTATGGCATTCATTGTGTTCTGCAGAGTGTTTTGACGCTGTTTAATAGCTTCAATAAACCATTTGGCATCGTCAAGTTTTTTCTTGACGAAGACTACGGCGTCCTTACCTGCTTTGGTGTTCTCATTTGAGCCCTTAATCAGCATATCGGCGTAGCGTTTATTAACTCTAAGTTCGGGTATGGAGTATCTGGGCATCGTCATCACCAGTTCACCCTCTTTGAGTTCCAGGATAAAATCCGGAATTACCTGCTGAGTCTGCTCGGAATAGGAGTCGTCAAGCTGTCCGCCGGGACGGGGATTCAGGCGCTGAATCTCCTCGATAGCCTCCTTTAACTCGTCATTGGTCACACCCAACCTGGACATGAGTTTGGGGTAGTGTTTCCTTGAGAATTCGTTAAAATAGTCCCGGAGAATGGTTTCTGCAAGTTGCTGTGACGGGGTTTGTTTTTTTGCGGCAATCTGCAGTAAAAGGCACTCTCTAAGGTCTCTTGCCCCGATGCCTAACGGCTCAAACTCCTGTATCATAAAGAGGATCTCCTCTAGCTCCTCCTCAGTAGTTTCGATGCCCAGGCGGAAGGCGATATCATCCGTAAGGGAATCGAGGCTGCGCCTAAGGTATCCGTCATCTTCAAGCATTCCTATCATAAAGGTAGCAATCTGTTTCTGCCTTTCGTTAATAGAGCAAAAACCGAGTTGTCTAATAAGGTTTTGATGAAAACTTTCCTGAACGGAGAATGTGTTGTATTGAGGCTTCTGATCTTTACCATAATTATTGACATAGAGCTTGTAGGAAGGTGTTTGGTCATCATCTTCATACGAGTCCAGGGAAGCATTGGCTGACTCTTCCTCCTCTGATTCCGGTATGACTTCATCCAGAACAGGATTTTCTTCAATCTCCCTCTGTATCTTTTGTTCCAGCTCCAGCATCGGCAGCTCCAGAAGTTTGATGGTTTGAATCTGGAGCGGCGAGAGCTTTGTAGTCTGAGTTTGTTGTAATGTCTGTTTTAACATAATAACAAAGGTAGCAATTTTTATGTGACTCTTCCTCTCTATTTCTGAAAAATCCCCTGAATTTATCTGTCGTTTTGACAATTTCGTTATCTTTGGGCCATAATATCACGGAGTAATGAGCACTTAAGTAAATGTGTCTCTATTTATAATAACTTATAGATAACAATGCGATTAATCAAAAAACTGCTTTTTGTCCTTACACTTTTGTCAGGAATCTCGATCACAGCATACTCACAGTCAGATCTTGTCTCCTGGAAAATTGCCTCCGAGGCTGCTGCTGATAACACCTTTGATATTAAAATAACGGCTTCCATCGCTTCCGGGTGGCATATGTACGACATGGGACCCTATGAAAATGGTCCAAATGCCACCACTTTTATATTCACTCTTCCAAAGGGAGTGACTAAGGTGGGAGAAATCAGCTCCATTGAGAAGCCCATCAAAGTTGATGACCCAATGTTTGGTATGGTCATCGGATACTATGAAAAAAGTGTTACTTTCATACAAAAAGTAAAGCTTTCAGTTCCGAAAGCTACCGTAGAGGTACTTGTAGAGTGGATGACGTGTGACGATACGAATTGTACCCCTCCGGACGACCATAGTATGACGGTAGAACTGCTCTTGCCATCTGCAGCTTCCGCTCAGCTTTCATCTTCCGAAGCCGAGCAGGAGATTACTCCGATAGAGGAAGAATCTGATACATCCGAGGCTGAAGTTATATCTACCGGTGCCGAAACTCAAATAGCATCTTCCGAAAAGGCTACCAAGGGCGGTTCGCTCTGGGCTATGGTCATAGAGGCTATCCTCTGGGGCTTTGCGGCACTATTGACACCCTGTGTCTTTCCTATGGTACCTATGACCGTATCATTCTTCCTAAAGGGTTCTGAGGACAAGGCAAGAGGCAGGTTCCGCGCCATAATGTATGGTGTCTTCATAGTACTGCTCTATACGGTTCCCATTGCTGCTATTATTATAATTACGCGCCTGATAGGTGGAGATGCCGTTACTGCGGATATTTTCAACTGGTTAGCGACCCACTGGCTGCCCAATATCCTCTTCTTCCTGGTATTTATGGTTTTTGCGGCCTCCTTCTTCGGCGCCTTCGAGATCGTGATGCCGAGTAAGTTAGTTAACAAAAGTGATCAACAGGCGACTAAACGCCAGGGATTGGGAGGAGTGTTTTTCCTTGCTCTGACTCTCGTGCTGGTATCCTTCTCCTGTACAGGCCCTATCGTGGGTACGGTACTCATTAAGTCCACCGCAGGTGAGTTCTGGACTCCGATCATTACTATGCTGGCCTTTTCTTTGGCCTTTGCGCTCCCCTTCATGATCTTTGCTCTCTTCCCTTCTCTGCTGAGTAACATTCCACAGAGTGGTGGATGGCTTAATTCTGTTAAGGTTGTGCTTGGATTCATTGAGGTGGCGCTTGGATTTAAGTTCCTCAGCGTTGCTGATCAGGTTTATCACTGGGGACTCCTTGATAGGGAGATATATCTTGCAATCTGGATAGTTTGCTTTACATTGTTGGGATTTTACCTGCTGGGCAAACTCAAGTTCAAGCACGACAGCGACCTTCAGCATATCGGTGTTTTCCGTCTGGTGCTCGCGATAGCATCCTTCAGTTTTGTGGTATACATGATCCCCGGCATGTGGGGTGCTCCTTTAAAAGGTCTCTCCGGCTATTTGCCTCCTATCAGCACACAAGATTTCGTGATACCAACCGATGGAAGTCGTACTACTCAGTCAGAAGCACCGAGCACATATACTGTTAAATATGGGGATTTTCTCAAACTTCCCCATGGACTAAGCGGCTTTTTTGACCTGGAGGAGGCCCAGGCTCATGCAGCGAAGGTAGGCAAGCCTATTTTTGTGGATTTTACCGGTCACGGATGTGTAAATTGTCGGGAGATGGAGGCAAGAGTATGGAGTGACCCGCGTGTGCTGGAGATTCTCAAAAGGGATTATGTTCTCTGTGCGCTCTATTCGGATGATAAGAAACAGGTTCCCGAGGAGCATTGGGTGGTTAATGCAAATGGCAAAGTATTGAAGACACTCGGTAAGATCAACTCCAATTTGGCATTGACACGATATGGAATCAATGCCCAGCCCTATTATGTCCTGGAGGATAATGATGGCAGGCAGTTGGTGGAGCCTCGTGGCTATAACCTTGATGTAGAATCCTTTATCCTCTGGCTTGAAGAGGGGGTAAGAGCATACAAAAATAAAGAACAAGAGTAGTTTCAACCATATGAATTGATGAGCCAAGAAAGACATTTACAGATAGATGTAAAGCAGGTAGTAGCCGCAAAAAGCCCGTCGTTGGCTAAGAAGCTTCCGGGATTTGTAATCAACTGGATAAAAAAAATTATCCATCAGGATGAAATCAACGAAATTCTCTCTCTTTATGGACATTATCAGGGAGTTGAGTTTGCCAAGCACGCACTTGCACATCTGGGTATTGGATACACGCCTCACGGGATGGAAAAGATTGATCCGTCAGGCAGGTATATCTTTGTTTCAAATCATCCTTTGGGAGGGCTGGATGGTTCTGTTCTGATTGCTCTAATTGGCACCCGCTTTCCGGATATAAAATTTGTAGTTAATGATTTTTTGATGCATCTTAAGCCATTAGAGCCGCTTTTTATTCCGGTAAATAAAGTGGGAAAGATGACTCGTGATTATGCACGGCAAATCAACGATACCTACTCATCTGAATCTCAAATTCTCTATTTTCCGGCAGGACTTTGTTCCAGGAAAATAAAAGGTAAAATCATAGATACTCAGTGGCAAACAAGTTTCCTTAAAAAGGCTATTGCACACAATAGAGATATTGTGCCGATCTTTTTTTCAGGGCGCAACTCCAATTTCTTTTACAATCTGGCGAAGGTCAGAAAATTTCTCGGCATCAAATTCAATATCGAGATGTTTTTCCTTCCCCACGAATTATTTAAACAGAAAAACAGCAGCTTTGATATCTGGTTTGGTGATCCGATACCTATCGAAAGCATTACTCCGGATAAATCGCTGCGAGAATGGACCGATATAATTAGAGAAAAAGCCTATGAAGCCAATAATCCAACCGGTTGAACGCAAACTGATAATTAATGAGCTGACGCCGGACAAATACATTAGGGATACTAATAGGGGCGGTAATATGATCTATGATGTATCCGCAGAGGATTCTCCCAATATAATGAGAGAAATCGGGCGTCTGCGTGAAGTCTCTTTTCGTAGCTCCGGTGGAGGTACCGGTAAGGATATCGATATAGATGAGTATGATACTGACCCCGAACATCCCTACAGACAGCTGATAGTGTGGGATCCTGATCAGTTGGAGCTTGTAGGTGGTTACCGTTATATCGATTGTTTCGGTGGTTTGGATCCGGCTAAGATGGCTACAAGCCAGCTTTTTAACTTTTCAGACCACTTCGTTAAGGATATACTCCCCTATACGATAGAACTGGGTCGCTCTTTCGTACAGCCGCTCTATCATCGTCTCAATCTCAAACGCAAGGGCATTTTTGCATTGGATAATCTCTGGGATGGTCTTGGGGCACTTACTGTTAAATATGACACCCACCGCTATTTCTTCGGTAAAGTGACGATGTACTCCACCTACAATGTCAAGGCGCGAAATATACTGCTCTATTTTCTCAATTACTTTTTTCCCGACAAAGAGTCACTCGTAACACCCATAGAGCCGCTCGATACTGATGCTGATAATCCTTACTACGCTTCACTTTTTGAGGGACTGGATTATAAAGAGGCCTATAAGCAGCTCGTAGCCAGACTCAAGGAGATGGGGGAGATGATACCTCCGCTAATCAACTCCTATATGAGTCTATCGCCGAGCATGCGCGTGTTCGGAACCTCTGTTAATCAGGAGTTCGGAGGGGTGGAGGAGACCGGCATCCTTATGAAGATTGAGGATATATATCCTGAGAAGATTGAGCGGCATATTGCTTCACTCAAGTCTCTTCGGGAGAAAATCAAAGAGAAGTATCGCTGGTGGAGACGTTAGGATATCCGATTTGTTCTCTTACGATAAATATTGAAGGATATCTGCCGCTTAATTGAGTCGCAAACTGCTGTGCATCATCCTTAGTGCGGAAGTCACCCACAGTCACCTTGAAGTAGGGATTTACGTGGCTCAGATAGACTTTTATGTGGGGAAATTCTCTTATAAACTGGTTGGCAATGGCTTCAGAGCGCACTCTGGCGTTTTGACTGTTGTCAAAATAGATTCTGATACGGTAGCCAAAAATCTTACGCCCGGAGTTGGTGCTTATGTGTCTTAGAAGTGCATTTCGCAAAGTACCGGACTGCCGTAGAGTGACTGTGCCCTCTCCGGGAAGGGATTCTTTTAGCAGCAAAAATATCTCTCTGCCTGCAAGAAGAGTATCAACCTCATTTTCCAGGGTGACATGGATGGTGGTGTCTTGCGGGATATATTGATTCTGCGCCAAAAGAGTACTCAATGAGAGGCAGAGGAAGGCTACAAATATGGAAATTGTTTTTTTCATAAAATTTTCATTGTGAGTGTGAGTCAGGTGAGGTGGATTGGAAGGCACGAATTAAGTCTTCAAGCAGAACCCCTTTTCCTGTGATCTTTTTTTTGAATCCACCGGAAAAAACCAAGCTGTAGTCTATTGTCATATTTTCCACATCCAGATTATCAAGTGAGAAATTATTTGATGCCAGAAATGAGAGAGGATTAAAGAGTTCCGTTGTGATATTCCATTTAAAAGGGCCGTCATTATTGGCTGGAATAATAGCTTCCTCTTCGGAAGTCAGCTGAGCAAAAGGCTCTCCGTTACTACTGTAAATGATGGCCTCAAGGTCTTTTGCCTTGAAGGTGGTAGAAGAGGGGTTAACCACATCAATGTTAAAGGTGAGCGTAGCGCAAACACTCCCCTTTTTAAATGACAGGTTGTTGACTTTCTCTATATTATAGGATTTAAACTGGAGCTTTTTGTAGTCCTGACAGCTTGTGACCAGTAGCAGAGCAGAGATCAGAAGCAGGATATTTCGCAACAATTTGTATCTCATATCATCCCTTTTGTTTTCGCAAAGATATAAAAAACTTATCTTTGCAATATGAGAGACAGCAAATATCATTCCGTCAAACCTATAATAGACCCTGCGAAGCCACAGCTCTACATCGAGACCTATGGCTGCCAGATGAATGTCAATGACAGCGAGGTGGTGCTTTCCGTAATGCAGGATGCAGGCTACTCGTTGTGTGAAATGATGGAGGATGCCGATGTGATATTTGTTAATACCTGCTCCATAAGGGAAAATGCCGAGCAGAGAGTTTTTGGGCGACTGGATCTGTTCCGTCTCGAAAAGCAGCGTCGCCCGGATGTTGTGGTGGGTGTTCTTGGATGTATGGCAGAGCGTCTCAAGGAGGAATTATTTGACCATCCGGCGGTAGATATTGTAGCAGGCCCGGATTCATATCGTGACCTTCCCCGACTGGTGGAAGGCGCAAAGGGAGGTAGAGGTCAAATCAATGTTTGGCTTTCTCACGATGAAACCTATGCGGATATTTCGCCGGTGCGGATGGACCGCAATGGAGTAAGTGCATTTATTTCAATTATGAGAGGATGCAATAATGTCTGTTCTTACTGCATCGTTCCCTTTGTTCGTGGAGCAGAACGCAGCCGTGAGCCGCAGAGTATAATCAACGAGGCTGAGTCTCTTATTGCCAATGGATACAAGGAGATCAACCTCATTGGACAGAATGTTGACTCTTACCTTTGGCTGGATCCTTCAAACACCTCGCGTCAGATCAATTTTGCCCGTTTGTTGGAAAAGGTGGCGCTTATCGACCGGAAGGTAAGAGTGCGTTTCTCCACTTCTCACCCCAAAGATATGAGCAACAGCGTGCTCTACACTATGGCTATGTATGACAATATTTGCAAACATATCCATCTGCCCGTACAGTCGGGCAGCAACGCCATGCTTGAGAAGATGAATCGAAAATATACCCGCGAGAGCTACCTGGAACGCATAAACAGGATCCGTGAAATACTTCCGGGCTGCTCGGTAACAACAGATGTCATAGCCGGATTTTGCGGCGAGACCGAACAGGATCATTTGGAGACTCTTTCCTTGCTCGAAGAGGTGCAGTTTGACGGTGCATTTATGTTTCAATACTCTGAGAGGCCCGGCACGAAAGCAGCCAGAAGATTTGCAGATGATGTTCCTCCCGATGTTAAAAAAGCCCGTCTTAACCAGATTATTGCCCTCCAAAATGATATTTCCCTGAGAAACAATCAATATAGTGTGGGCCGTGAATACCAAGTGCTGGTAGAAGGGAGTTCGAAACGCTCCGATGAACAGCTGATGGGACGTACTTCTCAGAATAAGACCTGTGTGTTCCCGGCAGCCGGCTATAAAGCCGGTGACTTGGTTAGGGTAAAGGTGACCTCTTGTACTTCGGCAACCCTGATTTGTGAAGCAATCTCTTAAAAAAACCTATATGAAACGTATTATCCTTCTTCTTTTTATCTCTCTTTTTGTCGCAGGTTGCGGTCACAAAAAGAAGGTTGACCTGATTGTAATTAATGCCAATATCTATACTGTCAATGAGGAGTTCTCCAAGGCAAAGGCATTTGCCGTTCATGACGGCAAATTTGTGGCAGTAGGCTCCAATAGATATATCAAAGCGGACTATAAGTCGGACAATGTGCTGGACCTTAAGAACAGCGCTGCTACCATATATCCCGGATTTAACGATGTTCATTGTCATTTCACCTCATTGGGCTATGCACTGCTCAAAGTCAACCTCAGAGGTGCAACCTCTTATGCGGAAATGGTAGAGCGTCTCAAAAAAGCTCAGCAGGAGCATAATCTGACCTGTGTTTTAGGCGAAGGTTGGGACCAGAATGACTGGACCGATGATAGTTCCATGCCAACTTATGATCGTCTCAATGAAGCATTCCCTGATATTCCGGTAATTCTCACAAGGGTCGATTATCATGCTACCCTGGCAAACAGGGTAGCCATCCTGCAGTCAGGAATGAAAGACAACGGTACCGGTCTTTTTATGGAGGGATCCGGAGCGCAATTAAGTAATGTGACTCCCAAATATAGTCGCGAGGAAGTGGCACACATTGTACTAACTGCACAGAAAAAGTGCTTTGAGGCAGGCCTTACCTCGGTAACTTCCATGGGAGAGTCAATCAGAAGCCTACAACTATACGACTCACTTTACAATAGTGGTGATCTGAAAATGCGTATAGATGCCTATTTATCGGCCTCAAGATCAAATATGAATCATTTTACTGCCCCTTACACAAGTGGCCGTTTGCGCGTTTCCGGCGTCAAGTTATTCCAGGATGGAGCTCTTGGGTCCAGAGGTGCGTGGCTATTAAAGCCTTACTCCGATGCGCCTAAAACACGTGGTATCCATGTTACGAGTGATGAAACATTCCGTGCGTGGCTTAAGTGGGCTGACGAGCGTGGATTTCAGGTGGCAACTCACGCCATAGGCGATGCCGCCAATCGTAATGCACTCGACATGTATGGTGAAATCCTGAAGGGAGAGAATGATCGCAGATGGCGTATTGAACATGCGCAGGTGATAAATCCTGAAGATATGGATAAGTTTGGGCAATTCTCAGTCGTGCCCTCTGTGCAGCCTACACACTGCACTTCCGATATGTTCTGGGCGGCAGAACGTCTGGGTGAGAGGATAGAACATGCATACAACTTCAAACAGCTTATGGACCAGCTCGGATGGATTCCCACGGGAACGGATTTTCCGATAGAGGATGTCAGTCCCATCAAGACCTTCTATGCAGCGGTATTCCGTAAGAATGTCGATCATCTCCCCGAAGATGGATTCCGCATGGATGAAGGCCTGACAAGGGAGGAGGCCCTTCGCTCCATGACTATTTGGGCAGCAAAAACCTCTTTTGAAGAGGATGTAAAGGGCAGTATCGAGCCTGGAAAATATGCCGACTTCACCATAACCGACAGGGATATAATGACTATCCCTGAACGCGACATCCTTTCTACCAGGATCGTCCGCACTTATGTAGGAGGAGAATTGGTGTTTAAATAATCAAATCTTATCACCGTAGGCGAGGTCTCCTGCATCTCCCAATCCGGGAACGATGTAAGACTTGTTGGTGAGTTCCTCGTCTATAGCTGCTGTCCAGAAAGTTACCTTTTTGTGGGGAAGATTTTTGGAGAGGTAGTCTATGCCGTAGAGTGATGCGATAGGGCATACGATATGCGTGTGAGAAGGATTGCCGCTCTCTATCAACCTGTCATAGGCAAGCACCAGGGAGGCACCAGTTGCCAGCATGGGATCGACAATGATCAGTATTTTGCCTTCTACCGACGGAGTACTTGCATATTCTAGCTGGATAGTGAATTTATTGTCCTTACCATATTTGCGGTATGCGGCAATAAAGGAGTTTTCTGCTTTGTCGAAATAGTTGAGAAATCCCTGATGTAGTGGAAGTCCCGCCCTAAGAATGGTGCTAAGTACTATTTTGTCATTGGAAAGCCTGCAATTGGCAATTCCCAGAGGGGTTTCCACCTCTTTTGAGGAGTAAGTGAAGGTCTTACTGATCTCGTAAGCAAAGATTTCACCTATCCTTTCAAGATTTCTGCGGAAACGCATACTGTCCTTCTGAATAACGATATCACGAAGTTCCGCAATGAAGCGGTTTAGGAGAGAGTTTTTTTCGCCTAGGTTAATGATTTTCATATGCTGTGGTCGTTTTGTTTATCTATAACGACACTAAGTTACAAATTTTCATCGGAAAAACTGTAAAATTTATTTTTTGAAATAATAATGTGGTCTGTAAGTGAGATGTCAAACAGGGCTGCCGCATCACGCAGAGCTTCGGTTTGGCGCAGATCTTCACCGCTTGGTCTGGGATTGCCGGAAGGGTGGTTGTGTACCAGGATTATCCCTGTAGCAAGGTGTTCCACCGCCTTTTTAACGATAATTCTGATATCAAATACCGTAGCACTAATGCCACCTTGACTGACTCGCTCCTTGCCTATGAGACGGTTTGAACGGTTGAGGTAAAGCACCCAGCACTCTTCGTGTGGAAGGTGGCTGATAATTGGCGACATTATGCCGTTTACCTGAAGAGGGCTCTGAATCTGTGGCATTGGTTCAGGATTTTCAACGGCCATTCTCCGTCCGAGCTCAAATGCGGCAATAATGGAGAGAGCCTTAGCCTGGCCGACTCCATTAATGCGCATAAGTTGTTGTGCCGTGAAAGTTGAGAGGATGTTGAGGTTGTTTCCCGCTCTGAGGAGAATTTCCCTCGAAAGATCTATTGCATTGAGTTTTGCATGACCTGAGCGTAGCAGGATGGCTATAAGTTCTGCGCAGGTAAGGGCAGAGGCTCCTTTGGACATCAATTTCTCACGAGGTCTTTCTTCTGCTTGCCATAATTTGATGTTCTTTGTCATAAAATACTCTTTAATAGTAAAAATAACTTCCCAAAGATTGGAAAGTTATTTTAATTCCGTATGCTTAAAAGACAATTTATGACATTAGATAATGCTAATATGAAAATGATAGCATAGAGGTGCGCTGAGTTTAGAACTCTTGAGAAGAAGCTTTTTGGGTATAAAAAAACCTTTCCGGCTGGAAAGGTTTCTATTTTAATTTCAAAAAGACCGTTATGAAAGGCTATTCACATGAAGCGATATGCCGCTCTTGAGATTGGCTGCTTTATTCTTGTGAATAACATTGATCTTGGCCAGTTTGTCAATCATCGCGAACACCTTGGGCAGTGAAGCCTCTGCTGCTGCTTTATCAGTCGTGTTGCGAATTGCCTTGATGGCGTTTCTTGTTGTCCTTGCATAATACCTGTTATGCAATCTGCGTTTCTCGCTTTGACGGTAACGCTTTTCTGCTGATGCGTGATTTGCCATTGTTATACTTTTTATTTTTTTGTAGTAGTGGGTAGGGGAATCGAACCCCTATTGCAAGAATGAAAATCTTGAGTCCTAGCCGTTAGACGAACCCACCGGATTTCCCAATTATTTCAGGATTTTGGGAGTGCAAAGATATAAATAATTTTTACGAATACAAATTTTTCCTACAATTGTTCTTTATTGGCCCATTCGAAAGAAGAAATAATATACTCCACCTGACGAAGGTAGTTGCGTTTTTCATATTTGGGAGCATAGACAAAACCCTCTATCACCACTACATTTTTGTTGTCAGGAGAGATGTAGGTGTGAGAAACAAAAGGACCACCCATAAAGTCGTTATGAGTATCCCAAAGGCCCCTCATTTCGATAAATTCAAGACCATTGAACTCCTTGACGGCAAAGCCGGGAGCGACTGTGGGATGAGTAATCATATAACTATTCTCTGAAGTGGCGGGAACATTTTCCCTGAGGAATTCATCTCTTCTGGCAACGAGATATTCCGGGGTAAGCTGCCATTCGCCCTGATAGGGGAATTTATAGACAAATATACCCTGATTGGTGTAGGATGTTTCGTAGGAGATCCAGAAAAAGTTGCTTGTATGCATTTTTTCCGTGTAATCTCTCGGAAAATCGGGCGAACCACCCATTACTGCTACAACATATTTCTTCAAAGTAGGATTTGTGTGATTTTTCGCATTTCGGATAACACGGTCGCGCTCTGCATTCTCATAATTGGAGAGCAATATCTCAGCATTTTCACTTATAAGCTTTGACGCGCTTTCCTCATCCCTGGCATAGATGGAGAGCATAATCTGTGGCTTTGCCCAGACGTCGCGGCTTACCTTTATGCCATCGGTGGTGATTGTATCGGAAATGACGATGTTGAGGATGTTGCGGTGTACCTGAAATATTTTGTTGAAAGATTTGTGTGGTACATTGAACAGGGTGTAGGCAGGCTCTCTTTGTGGCAAATAGGGATATTCGGCAGCAAGGATGCTCCTGATGGTAGTGCCCGGCTCGGCCTCCCACTGTGCTCTGGTGGATACGACAGCGATTTCTCCGGCCTTTCCGCTTACAGGAGGAAGTACCCTTGTGGTATTCTCTTTACATGCCTGGAGTGCGATAAGTGTAAAAACCGTTACCGCATATAGAATCAGAATGGTCAGTTTTTTTGTCTTCATTGTTATATAATGTTATGTGAATAATCCTCGTATGTCATTGCCAAAAGCAAGTATCATAAGGGCGAGCAGCAGGATCATGCCTATCATCTGAGCTACCTCAAGCACCTTGTCACTGGGTTTACGGCCGGTAATGATCTCAATTAGAAGGAATAGAATATGGCCACCATCCAGTGCCGGTATCGGCAATAGATTGAGTACTCCAAGCATGATGGAGAGCATTGCGGTCAAAGTCCACACCCTGTACCAGTCCCAGCTGCCGGGGAAAATCTTGCCAATAGCTATGAAACTGCCTACCGACTTATATGCCTTTGTTTTGGGCGAAAAAAGGAGCCCGAGTTCCTGGATATAATTGCTGATATTGCTCCATGCCTTTTTGCAACCTGCGGGAATGGCGGTAAAGAGGTTATATTCTTTACTGGTAATGGTAAAAAATTTGGCCAGATCAGTGTCTAACATCACCTGAATCATACCTGCGGAGTCAACTTGCAGGGGCACATTGATCAGTTCACCACTCCTGCTGACCGTAGCGGAAACCATGCTCTCCTTATTGCGCAGCAACTCTTGTCGCACCTCTTGCACCAGAAACATTGATGTTGAGTCGATGGCTTTGAACTCGTCTCCTACTTCAAGTCCGGCAGCGGCGTTGATGGAACCTTCAGGAATACTGCCAACCACAAAGGGGAAGGCCAGATCAAACATACCGGGTGTGTTTAGTATGGCAGGAATGTAGAGCGGGTCTATTTTAATGGTCAATGTGTCATTGCCACGGAGTACTCTCGCCTCTTTTGCCTGTGAGCGAACCATATCGACCTGGAGCATTGCAAAGTTTTCGGTTGGAACTCCGTCAAAATTCAAAATTTTATCACCATTTCGAAAACCAATCTCATACGAAAGATCATTGACGGCAACACCATAAACAGCATCCTCATTTCGGAGATATTCTTCTCCCCAAACATTCATAATTGCTCCGTAAAGCAGTATTGCAAGAATGAAGTTGAACAACACACCTCCAAACATAATGAAAAACCTCTGCCAGGCAGGCTTTGTACGGAATTCGTAGGGCTGGGGAGGAAGTTTCATCGCCTCTTTGTCCATAGACTCATCAATCATTCCTGCAATAGAGCAATAACCTCCGAGAGGGAGCCAGCCTATGCCATATTCAGTACTTTCCGGATAGCGTCTCCAATCATCTTCCGGAAGGGTGTTGATATCTATTTTATTGTTTCCCTCATAGATGGGGAGGTTTTTCGCGAAAAATTTAACTCTCCATTTACCCTCAATTTTCTTGGCGCGCATAATGGAGAATTTAGGATTAAAAAAGAGGTAAAATTTGTTAACCCTGGTTTTGAAAAGTTTAGCAAATAAAAAATGTCCGAGTTCGTGCACCAGCACCAGAATCGAGAGCGCAAAAATCACCTGGACAATTTTGATCAGTACAACCATAATAATTCGTAGTCTATTTGGTTAGAGATTGTTGTAAATAATTTGTTCTGCCGCTTTTCTGGCTGCAAAATTTGTGCTATATATATCGTCCAGCGTGGGTTTTTCAATAAACGGCACATTAGCAATCGCTTTGCTGATTATATCGGGTATCTCCATAAAGCCTATTTTCTCTTTAAGAAAAGCTTCCACGGCAATCTCGTTGGCTCCGTTCATGGCACAAGGGGCATTTCCGCCGCGGCGGAGAGATTCCTCAGCAATAGCCAGGCAGGGGAACCGCTTTGTATCCGGCTTGTGGAAGGTTAGCTCGGATAGTTCCGTAAAATTAATTCTTGGAGTATCGAGTGGGATGCGATAGGGATAAGAAAGGGCATATTGTATCGGCAGCCTCATATCGGGTGAGCTGAGCTGTGCCATCACGCATCCATCTTCAAATTGCACCATGGAGTGGATGATGCTTTGTGGGTGGATGATCACCTCTATTCTATCAGGATCCAAACCAAAGAGCCATCGTGCTTCTATCAACTCCAAACCTTTATTCATCAGGGTTGCGGAATCGACCGTTACCTTGGCACCCATTTTCCAGCGGGGGTGTTTAAGGGCTGCATCGCGTGTTACTCTATATAGCTCCTCCATAGGGGTGTGGAGAAAAGGCCCCCCTGAGGCTGTTAACAGCAGCTTTTCCGGTCGTGTGCGCTCTCCCTGAAGAGCCTGGAATATTGCAGAGTGCTCGGAATCCACCGGTATTATCGGGCTGCCATGTTCTGCAGCCAGCGACATTATAATATTTCCGGCAACAACCAGTGTTTCTTTGTTGGAGAGTGCTATTGCTTTTCCGGCTTTTATTGCTGAAATAGTGGGTTGTAGGCCGCTAAATCCCACCATAGCGGTGACAACTATGTCCACAGTGGAGCTTTGCACCAGATCGCAGATGGACTCCATCCCCCGGAATACCTTAATGTAGTGAGGTGCGAGCACATCATTTACCTCCTCATACCTGGATGGGTTGCATACCACTACATTATTGGGCTTGAACTTGAGTGCTTGCTCTATCAGCAGTGCACTGTTGTTGTTGGCAGTAAGCAAGTCCACTTCGAAAAGATCGCTGTTACGCGAAATTACATCGAGAGTCTGCGTACCGATAGATCCGGTGGATCCAAGTATGGCTACTGATCTTTTGCGTTGCTCCATCTTCTAAAATTTGATGTAGAGAGTGGGATCGACTGCTTCTCCCTTGTGCCAGAGCTCAAAGTGGAGATGACTACCGGTACTGAGTTTGCCGGTATTGCCTACCATTGCGACCGGAGTACCAGCCTTGACTTTATCTCCACTGCTCTTGAGCAGCTGCTCGTTATGCTTGTAAACGGATATAATATCGTGGCTATGTTGTATCTGTAGAGTGTATCCGGTATCATCACTCCATCCTGCGGATATGACTGTGCCGTCGAGTACAGAGTGTACAATAGTACCGGTCTGTGCAGCAATATCGATGTAGGGATGGCCTGTTGCCTTATTATATCCTTCGGTGATTATGCCGCTTACAGGGGTAAAAAAGTGAAGCCCTTCGATCTGCTCAATCTCCTGTCTTTGGCCGGAAACATTGTATTGCTCGCGGCGAAGTACCTCTTCTCTTAGGAGCGAATCGTTGCGAAAATAGAGATCACTGAGAGCCTCGTCTATCAGAGGTACATCCTTTGTCAGTCCGAGAGAATCGGGGGTAAGAGGCTTATTGCCGGTGACAATCCTCTGAATATTGGAGACCTGGAATGCCCACATCTCTATTGCTCTCTCCAGGGAATCGATTTTTATGGCATTTTCCGCTGCCATTCGTCTGGTTTCAGGTGATGGGTAACCGGGAATGGTCTGCCTTATAAAGGTGCGCGAAGTGAGCAGGTAAGTGCCTGCCACTATCGCCAACAATATCAGTACGGAGGTCAATATTATGTTGAGTTTAGAAGTCCTAAAAGAGAAGAGTTCCTTGTGTGAATCATCGTTTATTATAGAAAATCTTAACTTTTTACCGTATTTTTCTTTTTGACGTGCCATAAAACATTAACTTTGCATTGTGAACAGGATAATTGGTATAGATTATGGTAATAAGCGCATCGGTCTTGCAGTGAGCGACCCGTTGCGCATATTTGCATCAGCCCTTGACACTGTTCCGTCTGCAAAGATAATAGATTATCTTCAAAATTACCTTCAAAATGAAAAGGTCGAACTCTTTGTGGTGGGCTTTCCGCGAAATATGGACAACTCCCCTTCACAAGCCGCACCGCAAGTAGAGGCCTTCATCAACTTGCTCAAAAAAAAGTTCCCCCATATTCCCATTGTGCTCGAAGATGAACGCTTTACTTCGGTTTTAGCCCACAGAGCTATGATAGAGGGGGGAATGAAAAAGTCCGAACGCCGTGACAAATCCTCCGTGGATAAGATAAGTGCCGCTATAATTTTGCAGAGCTATTTAGATAGAACACAAAACAAAAATGAATAATAACTTAACGATATGATATTGCCTATTTACCTATATGGATCCCAGGTGTTGCGCGAAAAGGCTGTAGATGCAGATATCGAACAGCAGGAGGAGCGCGAAGAGCTGACGAAGCTTTTGGGAGACATGTATGAAACAATGAAGAATGCCGATGGTTGTGGCCTTGCTGCCCCACAAGTGGGCCGTTCGCTTAGGGTGCTGATTGTGGATGGCAGCGATTTGACCGAGACCTATCCGGAGCTTTCAGATTTTATTCGCAGGATGATCAATCCCGTTTTTACCTTTAAAAGTGAGGAGATGTGCACCTACAGCGAAGGCTGTTTGAGTATTCCAAATATCGATGCCGACATTGAGAGACCCGAAGTTGTGCGCATAAGATATTTTGATGAGAATTTTCAGGAAAAAGAAGAGGAGTTTGATGGCTTTGCCGCCAGAATGTTACAGCACGAGATGGACCATCTCGATGGGGTGGTCTTTACTGACAGGGCTGCTCCTATTCGCAAGAAAATACTTGGGAGCAAACTCAACAACATCTCTAAAGGAAAAGTTACAACATCGTATAGGGTCAAAATAGACAAATAATAGTTATGGGAGCATTTCACGCTTATGATATACGCGGAATCTATAATGTGGATTTCGATAGTTACCTCGCTTATAAAGTAGGTTACTTTATTCCGGTTCTCCTTGAGGCAGACAAAGTATTGGTGGGTAGGGATGCAAGACTCTCTTCACCGGAGATTTTCGAATATGTAGCAAAAGGCATCAACGATGCCGGTGCGGATGTTTACGACCTTGGCCTAAGTACTACACCGATGGTCTATTTTGGTACGGCAAGACACGGATTCCGGGCCTCGGTGCAGATTACGGCATCTCACAACCCAAAGGAGTACAACGGTATGAAGGTTTCTCGCGAAAATGCCCTTCCGGTTGGATTTGATACCGGACTTTCGACTATACAGCAATGGATTGAAGAGGGCAGGGAGACTCCGGTTGTTGAGAATCGCGGCAAAATCATCCCGTTTGACATTTCGCAGGAATATATCTCGTTTCTGAAGTCCTGGAAAGAGGATATTTCAGATTTGAAAATCAGTATTGATATCTCCAATGGTATGGCATCTCTTTTTGTCAGAAAGATTTTTGGAGATGATGCAATCTATATTTTCGAGGAGTTGGACGGCACTTTCCCAAATCATGATCCCAACCCTCTTGCGCCTGAAAATCGCATTGAACTTCAAAAGTCCGTTATTACTAACCGCAATGATGTGGGTGTAATATTTGATGGTGATGCAGATAGGGTTATGTTTGTGGATGAGAGAGGCAACTTTATTTCTCCCGATTTGATAATAGCTCTTCTGGGTCACTATTTTCTTGAAAACAAGAATTATGAAGGAGCACGGCCTCTTGTGCTTCAAGATATACGCAGTTCAAAATCGGTAGCGGAATATCTGGAGCCTATGGGAGCGGAGGTTGTTACCTGGAAGGTGGGCAGGGCATTTGCTGCTCACAAACTGCGTGAAATTGATGGTCTTTTCGGAGGAGAATTGGCAGGTCACTACTATTTCAAGGACTTTTTCTACTCGGATAGCGGCATTTTGGCTGCTATTTTGGCCTTAAATGTCATAGCCCGATTTAAGCGTAAAGGAGTAGTGCTTTCACATTTGATTGAAAAGATTAGCAGCTACTTCAGCTCAGGTGAAATCAATTTTGCCATATCCAAAAAAGAGGATGCGATGGTCGCCGTACGTGAGTTTTTTGTTTCACAGGAGCGTCCCACCGCATCGTATGACTTTGATGGTTACAGGGTGGAGTTTCCCCAATGGTGGTTCAACATACGACCCTCCAACACCGAACCCTACCTTCGTTTTATCTGCGAGGCCACCTCAATCGACCTTCTCGAAGAGAAAGTCGCACAAGCCCGCGAAGTCATTAAGAGCTTTAGTTGATCGGGTTGCGGGTTTCGGGTTGCAGGTTGCGAGTGAACTATTTAGAGGCTTCGGAAATCAGCTTTTGGAAGAGTCCGAGGAATAATGGGTTACCGGCATTGGTCATGATTTCAGGGTGAAATTGTGTGCCTATAATCATGGCTCCGCCATCAGCGTAACCCTTGAGAGGAGCTACTCTTTCTATTGCTTCAATTATCCCATCTGCAGATTTGGCCGTCACTTTAAATCCGGCAGGCATAGCTTTGATGGCCTGATGGTGGAATGAGTTGACCACAGTCTTGTTAGTGCCTGTTACCTCCGCCAGTATTGAACCCTTTTCTATAGTTATAGTGTGTGTGCCATAATAACCGGGCGTACTACCCTGTCTATGTTTGACATAGCTGCTTTTAACCTGTGAAGGGATATCCTGGTATAGAGAACCGCCGAAAGCGACACTCATCAATTGTTGGCCGCGACAGATGCCCAATACGGGAATGCCTTTTGCAACGGCAGCCCTGACCAGCTTTACATCAAATTCATCCCTTTCAGGGGAAATTTCTTCATTAGCCCTAAGGGGCTCTTCGCCATACCATTTGAGAGGGTCAAAATCTTCTCCCCCCGTCATTATCAGCCCGTCAATAACATTGAGTATAGCCTCAATCTGCGCATCATCAGTAGTCACCGGTATGATTAAGGGCACCCCACCGGCCATACGGACGGAGTTGACATAGGTGTGACCTATCATATGTGAAGAACCGCTTCTATATGAAGAGATGCCGATAATGGGCGATTTGGCGAAAAGTGAGCCCGCAAAGAGAAAAGCGAGCAGAAAAATGGAAATGCGTTTCATTTAATTATCTGTTTTTATTATTTGCTTAATCTTGTCCAGGGACCGAAATCTTCACCTTTTTTGAAGTCAACTTCAAATGAGGCCGCTTTTTTCTTTCCCTCTTCAAAGGTAAATTTAATCTCAAATCCGGTGCCATCAGAGCGAAATTTATAGGTATTGCCGCTGACATGGGTCATTTCATGTTTCCAGCCCTGTTTGCCTATTTTTATATAAAGCTTGCCCTTCTCTAGAGTTATCCAGGCATCTCCAAATAGTGGATCCTTGGTATATTTTCCTACGAGAAGTTTTGAGGCAGGAGCGGGTTCAATCACCTTTTCGGCGGCAGCCTTAGACTCTTCTTCAGCCTTTGTGGCAGCATTGGCGTACCATTTTTCCAGAAATTCCGCATTGTAGTCATAATCCTCAAGGTCGAGACATAGGTCCACTATACGGCGCATTATGGCATATCGGGGATCGCTCGGTGCTTCGGAATTGACCTGTATGGTGAGTGCAAGATTGAGTTCCGGCACAAATGCGCACAATGTAGTCATTCCCCAGGTGGTGCCTGTGTGAAAATAGATGCGCGCTTTTTTACTCTGCTCTATAAACCAGCAATGGCCATAGAGAGTGGTCCTGTTTGCATTCTGAGAAGTAATGGTGATGCCTCTGTGAAGATAGTCCATATTTTCCTTGGAGATCAGCTGCTTGTCACCCACTTTTCCTCCGCTGAGTTGAAATTGCGCCCATTTGGTCAGGTCTGTGGGAGGGCAGCAGATAGATCCTGCGGGGCCGATAACAGTGAGCCACCAGAGTGCCTGCTCTTCGCCGTAGAGAGGGTTGATTACCATTTTTCCCTCTTTGGAGAGGAATTCGTATGGAAGCGCTACGTTTTGAGCCTCTGCAAATCCTTCGCCGTTGAAGGTGGACTCCGTCATCCCGAGGGGCTCGAAGATGCGCTCGCGGATATTATCTTCCCAGCTTTTACCGGTCACCTCCTCGATTATTTTAGCAGCGGGGATAAAAGTGATGTTGTTGTATTGATATGCGCCTCTAAATGTGTATGAGGGCTTTAGGAGTCCCATCATGGTATAGACGTCATCTCTGTCGTATCCGAGGTTGGGGATGTAGGTGCCCACCTGTCCTCCGATCCCTGTTTTGTGAGAGGTGAGGTCCTTGACCTGAATGTGCTC
>JAAZMM010000015.1 GCA_012798805.1 Bacteroidales bacterium | reverse complement strand
GCTCCGGACTCGCGAAGGTCACTCAGTTGAGGACGTTTATTGCCACCACGTGTCTCCACGGAACGGTTGAGCTGCGAAAGAGCTATGATGGGAACATTGAGCTCCTTTGCAATGGATTTGAGGGAACGGGAGATGGCCGATACCTCTTGCTCTCGCATACCGCGAAGATCAGGGGGCCCCGTCATCAGCTGCAAATAGTCGATTATAATGATTTTCACATTATTGTTGTTGACAAGGCGGCGGGCCTTGGAACGAAACTCATAAATGGAGAGTGAGGGCGTGTCATCTATCCACAATGGAGACTGGGTAAGCCTTGCAACTCCCTCATTGAGCTGGATCCACTCGGCACTAGTCATTTTCTTGGCTCCGCGGATCTTTTCAGCTTCAAGACCTGTCTCCCCAATCATCACTCGCTGCACAAGCTGTATAGCAGACATCTCAAGTGAGAAAAATGCTACGGGGATATTATGGTCAATGGCCATATTTCGGGCCATAGTCAGTACAAACGCGGTTTTACCCACCGAGGGGCGCGCCGCTATAATGATAAGGTCGGATTTTTGCCACCCAAAAGTAATCTTGTCAATACCGGTAAAACCGGAAGGGATACCGCTGAGTCCTTCCTCTTTTTTCTGATTCTCCTCAATCTCATCAATAGCCTGTCTTACAATATCCTTGATAGGAGTTGTCTCCCGGCGCATATTGCGCTCCGCAAGCTCAAATACCTCTTGTTCTGCCGTATCCACAAGATCATCGACTGTCATTGAGTCATCAAAGGCACTTTTTTGGATCTTGTATGAGATCGAGATAAGCTCCCTCTGGATATATTTCTGAAGAAGAATTTTGGTGTGATAATCAATATGAGCAGCAGCTCCGATCTTTAAGGTAAGCTGACTCAGATATGCTGTACCGCCAATTTCCTCAAGATCTCCGCTCTTGCGCAATTCATCGGAAACGGTAAAAATATCCACAGGATCATTGCGCTTCGAGAGAGTGGTTACTGCATTAAATATCTTTCTGTGGGCCCCTTTATAGAAGCACTCTGCCGACAACTGATCAAGAACATCGGGTACAACCTGAGGCTCCAACAAGAGTGCGCCGAGGACTGCCTCCTCGATATCAATAGCTTGTGGTGGAACCCTGCCTCCCAGCTCCTCGCCAAGGAGTGCCAGATCTACCCTTTTATCCTTTTTCCTGTAATCGGTCTTTGCCATATCAAAAGATTATTCTTCCTGTTTGTCAGGGGATTTAACAAGGATGCGGCCACAGTGCTCACAGATTATCATTTTCTTGCTCTCAATAACGTCAAGCTCCCTCTGAGGAGGAATATTATTGAAGCAGCCTCCGCAGGCACCTCTCTCAACAGTTACAACAGCAAGTTTGTTTTTTGCGCCCTTGCGCACACGCTCATAAGCATTGATAGCTCTCTCATCGAGGGTAGCAACCAGCTGAGTGCGCTTTTTAAGGAGTTCCTCCTCCTCTTTAGCTGTCTCCTCGGTAATGGATTTGAGCTCTTTCTCTTTTTCGGTCAGGTCCACCTGACGGCCGGCGAGAGCTGTTTTGGACTCTTCCAGAAAGAGTTTTCTCTCCGCAATGGTGGCAGTACCTTCCTTAATCTTTTTTTCAGCTACGCTGATCTCAAGCTCCTGATATTCGATTTCCTTTGAGAGGGATTCAAATTCGCGATTGTTCTTTACGTTATTACGCTGTTCCTCATACTTGTCTATCGCTTTTTTTGACTCCTCTATCTGGTGCTTATAATCGGTGTTGTCTTTTTCGTACTCCTTTATTTCGGCCAGTATATTTGAGATACGAGTCTTGAGACCCTCAATTTCATCTTCAAGGTCCTCTACTTCGAGCGGAAGTTCACCTCTGAGCAGATATATCTTGTCAATTTTGGTGTCAATAGTTTGGATTTGATACAAAATCTGAAGTTTCTGTTCCATCTCCTTCGCATCAGTTTCACTGGAATAAGTAGAAAGCGAAACAAAGGTTTCTCTCTGGTCGATGGGAGTTACCACTTTCGTTGCCTTTTTTGTAGCCATAAACTTAGAAGTAAAATATTGGATTGTTATTATTATTCATAAAAGCGTGGATCGCAAAGTTAGGAAATTTTTTGCTAAGAATATCATGCAATTTATCAACAATATCCCGCTCACTTTCATAATGTCCTATATCCAGCACCATAAAGCCCTCATCGCAGAAAAAATGGTGGTAAGAGAGGTCTCCCGTGATAAAAAGTTGCGCTCCTGCTTCTATCGCCTTTGGGATAAATGAAGAGCCGCTGCCCCCACAGATAGCAACTCTCGAAATAAGCTCTTTAATGAGTCGCGAACTACGCAGACGAGCTATGCCAAAAGTCTTCTTTACAAATTCGGAGAGCTCTTGTGGGTCGAGGGGAGAAGGGAGCGTGCCAATAAGTGCAAGCGAGGTCTCATCAAGAGGCATTATATCCCGCAACCCCAATCGCTGCGCCATCAGAGCGGTCACTCCGCCCTCCGCCTTATCTGCATTAGTGTGCGCAGAATAGATGACCATGTCATGTTTGATGGCAAGGGTGATGCACCTGCCGACAAAGGTCTCCGGATTAATTTTTTTGATGCCGGAAAAAATCAGCGGATGGTGAGTTACGACCATATTTGCGCCCGCAGCTATCGCAGCCTCTATTAGTGCCGGGGTGCAGTCAAATCCGATCATCACGCCCTTGACCTCCTGCTCCGGAGATCCTATGCAGAAGCCTGAGTTGTCCCATGACTCCTGTGTATCGAGGGGGGCAAATGCCTCGATAATGGATGCTATATCTTTTGCTTTCATATTCGATAAGGGTATTAGAGGGCATCTCGCACCTCTACCAGCGAGGCGCGAATATCCTTAAGTATTTCTATGGCCTCGTTTCGGCGATCTACATCATCCAGCCCATATTTCAGCCGCTTGCGGGCTCCTTCAAGAGTCATTCCCTGGTCTTTCACCAGCATGGAAATATTTTTAAGGGCAGCAATGTCGGCTTCGCGATAGAGGCGATTTCCTTTATTGTTACGTGCCGGACGCACATATTCGGGAAATGTATCCGACCAGAAGCGGATGAGGGAGACATTTACATCAAACATCTCCGCCACCTGGCCTATAGTATAGTAAAGTCGTTCTTTCATCTATCTCAATCCATCGATTGTCCGGTACTAAGTGCAATCATCATCATCTCCTGGTATGCCATTGGAGTAATATCAGCAAAAAAGTAATTAATCGGATCGACATAATTGCCGTCAACTATCACTTCATAATGTAAGTGGGGAGCAAATGATGTGCCGCTATTACCGACTCTGCCTATAACATCCGATTGTTTCACTTTTTGCCCCTTTTTGACCATAATTTCCTGAAGATGTGAATAGGTGGTGACTATACCGCCGGGATGGGTTATCTCAATACGTCGTCCCCAGGCGGTCGTTTGCCTGGAAACCATAGTAACAGTGCCGGAGGCGGTAGCAAGCACTTCAGTGCCCACCGGTGACATGATGTCGAAGCCGGTGTGATCACGGAGAGTCTTGTAAAATGGACTAAACTTTTGACCCACTGAAGCTCCGGTTCTGGCTATGGAGAAACCCTTCACAGGAATAATCGAAGGAATCGATGTCCAATCGGACTCTCCAGCACCTAATCGGTGGTTGATATTTTCGATAGAATTATTGATTCGTCTTGAGATAGACTCAAGACGGGATGCACGGATATTGACATTCCATATAAGGTCATCTTCATCCTCTTCATAAATAGCACTCAGATCCATGCGACCTGAATCACGGCCGGTCATATATGTCGGAGGAGCGGATTGAAAAATATCATTGTATATCTGGCGGTCCCTTGTTTCGAGACCATCGATAACACTCCCTACAATCTCAACCTGTTCCTTCATCCTCTCATATTCGCGTTTCATATAGTCTCCTTCGGCAATAAGTTGCTTTTCACGCTCCGTATTGAAGAAGAGAGCGAAGATAGCGTAATAGATTACTGCGACAAGCAGACTAAAAAAGACATACTTGCCCACGACAAGGAGAGCCCTCCAAAAGGAGAACTTCTTTTTGTCAAATCTAAGTTCCTTTTTATTGTAGAAAAATTTGGCCATATCTTACCTGCGATCTTTACCCGCAAGAATCATGCTCTGATACTCTTCAGGAGAGATCTCGTGGTCAAAGTAGTTGCAGGGATTGACAGCCTTGCCCTTGTAGATCACTTCATAATGGAGGTGAACACCTTTGGAACGGCCTGTAGTGCCCATTTTGCCCACCTGATCTCCACGGATAACTCTCTGGCCCCTTTTGACGGTAGCCTCGTGAAGGTGAGCATAGCGTGTTTTATAACCGAATCCATGATCCACAATCACCTGATTGCCATAACCAAAGAAATTGTAGCATACCTCGACTACTATCCCGTCGCCCGTAGCATAAATAGGCTCGCCTCTCTTGCCGGAAATATCCACGCCTTTGTGCATCCTGATGCTTCCCGTGAAGGGATCGGAACGATAGCCGAACCTGCTACCCAGCCTGTTGCGGGGATGTGTAGAGACGGGAAAAATCGAAGGCACACAAGAGGCCATATCTCCGGCCCTTTTAGCCAGAAGGGAAACCTCATCAAATGAACGTGACTGTACGGATGCCTTTTTTGAAAGTATGTCGAGCCTCATCGCTGATGAGATGAGGATATCCGAATGTTCAAAATGTTCAAGATGTGAATATCTGTCCACACCGCCGAATCCTGCATCACGTACTTCTGAAGGTATCTCTTCCATACCGAAAATGGGACGATAAACAATGTTGTCCCTCATCTCGATTTCCATCAGTGTACGATGCTTTTCGTCGAGTTTCTGATTGAGACCTTTGATTTGTGAGAGCAATTCTTCGTTGCGGCTCTCTAGTATTTTGGTTTTGAGTGTCTTCAGCGAAAAAACTTCCGAATAAATCCAGGAATAGGCGGCGAAACAGAGAAAGCCAAGCCCAAAGACAATGCAACACCTTAATATTCTGCGCTTTAAGGTAGGCTTAACTATCTCATAGGAAAGGGTTTCCTTGTTAAAAATATACTGTTTTCTGCCTAACATAATCAAATAAAAACATTTATAACCCTGCAAAATTACACAATTTGGATAAAAAAACTAATTTTGTAACGAAAAATCGTATTTTATTAACAAAGATATTAACAATTTAACTATAATGACCTCCAACGAAATACGTCGTACTTTCCTTGATTTTTTCGCCTCAAAAGGCCATACTATAGTGCCTTCCGCACCTATGGTAGTCAAAAATGACCCCACGCTAATGTTTACCAATGCGGGTATGAATCAGTTCAAAGACTGGTTCCTTGGCAACTCCCCCATAAAACATTCCAGAGTGGCTAATACACAGAAATGCCTTAGGGTAAGCGGCAAGCACAATGATCTCGAAGAGGTAGGCCACGACACCTATCACCACACGATGTTTGAGATGCTCGGCAACTGGAGTTTTGGTGATTATTTCAAAAAGGATGCCATCAACTGGGCCTGGGAACTTCTGACTGAGGTTTTCAAAATTGACAAGGAGCGCCTTTATGCTACCATTTTCGAGGGCTACGAACCTGAATCTCTCGAAATGGATACCGAGGCGCGTGATTTATGGCGTACACACCTTCCCGAAGAGAGAATTATTCCCGGCAACAAAAAGGATAATTTCTGGGAAATGGGAGACACGGGTCCCTGCGGCCCTTGCAGCGAAATCCATATCGATCTCCGTAGCGATGAAGATAGAGCAAAGATCCCCGGAAGTGAAATGGTCAACAAGGACCACCCTCTGGTAATCGAGATCTGGAACCTCGTTTTCATTCAGTACAACCGCAAAGCAAATGGTTCTCTCGAACCACTTGCTGCCAAACATGTGGACACGGGAATGGGACTGGAGCGCCTCTGTATGGTGTTGCAAAACAAACAGAGCAACTACGATACGGATGTTTTTACCTCTATGATAGATACCATTTCCAGGATTAGCGGAGTAAAATATGAGAGTGACAGCGAAGTTGGAGTAGCTATGAGAGTTGTTGCCGATCATATCAGAGCTATCTGTTTCTCGATAACCGATGGCCAGCTGCCCTCAAATGTCAAGGCGGGCTATGTCATCAGGCGTATTCTCCGTCGTGCCGTCAGATATGGTTACACATTTCTCGGCATAAACGAGCCATTCCTCTGCAAACTTGTACCCCAACTTGTAAGCGATATGGGCGAAGCCTTCCCCGAACTCGCAAAACAGCAAACTCTTATCGAAAATGTGATTCGGGAAGAGGAAGATGCATTTCTCCGAACACTTGACAAAGGCATCCGCCTCATGGATTCCATTCTGGAAAAATCGGCAGAAAGCAAGCAAATTTCCGGTGTCGATGCATTCACACTCTACGATACATTTGGGTTCCCCATCGACTTGAGCGAACTCATTGCCAGGGAAAAGGGCTACACAATCGATATGAAGGGCTTTGAGATCGAGCTTGGCAAGCAGAGAGAGCGCGCAAGGTGCGCAACTGCCATAGAAGAGGGCGACTGGTATGAAGTTGCTCCCTTTACATCTACTCACTTTGTGGGCTACGACACTCTCGAAGCTGAGGTACATGTAATGAAATACCGTACAGTCAAAGCCAAAAATAAAGAGATGTTCCAGCTGGTGTTTGACAAAACCCCTTTCTACGCAGAAAGCGGCGGACAGGCGGGCGATAGCGGTATCATCGAATCGGAGAGCGGCGAACGTATCTCCATCTTGACCACCATCAAGGAAAATGACCTCCCGATACATATTGCAGAGAGGATTCCCCTCAACCTTGAGGAGACATTCATCGCAAAAGTGGACCGGGAGCGCAGGATTGAAATAGCAAACAATCACACCGCTACTCACTTGCTGCATCACGCCCTGCGCTGCGTACTCGGCAACCATATTGAACAGAAAGGCTCTTCGGTCGGCGCCACTTCATTCCGTTTTGACTTTTCACACTACGAGAAGGTTTCCCATGAGGACCTGAGAAAGGTGGAAAGACTTGTCAATCAACTGATCCGCAACAACATACCACAAAAGGAGTTCAGGAATATTTCCATTGATGAAGCAAACGAAATGGGGGCCATTGCGCTCTTTGGAGAAAAATATAGAGATGAGGTACGCGTAATCAATTTTGGTGACTCCACGGAACTCTGCGGTGGCACTCATGCCCCTGCTACAGGTTCCCTGGGCTATTTCAGAATACTCCACGAGACAGCCATAGCTGCAGGAGTAAGGAGGATCGAAGCTACTACCGGCAAGCATGCAGAGACGGCAGCCTATGCTCAAGATGACAATCTTATGGCGCTGAGCGCCCTATTCAATAACACTCCCAACCTGCTCAATAGCGTCAATAAATTAATCTGTGACAATGAAACCTTTAAAAAGGCGCTGGAAGAGGTGGAAAAAGAGCGCGCAGTCACACTCAAGAATACTCTGATAGAGGAGAGCAGAGTGATCAAAGGTATCCGCCTCATCACCCTCAGACAAGGCAACTTCAGTCAGGAGACTATCAGAGAAGTAGCATTTATGCTCTACAAGGAGCTGACCTCGGCAGTCTTTATCTCTGCACTGGCCTCAAGTGACGGCAAGCCCAGCCTCACTCTTATGTACACCGATGATCTGGTACAAAATGGAGCCAATGCCTCAGCCGACATCAAGGTAGCTGCAAAGCTAATTCAGGGTGGCGGAGGTGGACAAAAGTTTCTCGCAACCGCCGGTGGCAAGAATGTTGAGGGACTTGATAAAGCTGCCGACAAATTAAAGGAGATCGTACTTAGCAGATAATGAAAATACTCGACCGGTTCCTCATAAAAGGGTTCATTGGACCCTTCTTTCTTACCTTCTTTATCGTGGTATTCGTACTCTCGATGCAGTTCCTGTGGCTCTATATCGATGAACTGGTAGGAAAGGGACTTGGGATCGGTGTTATTTTGGAATTTATGGCCTGGGCCTCAGCCACACTGATCCCGATGGCACTTCCTCTTGCCACCTTGCTGGCATCCATAATGTCGCTCGGAGGTATGGGAGAGCACAACGAATTGCTAGCGATGAAGGCCGCAGGCATCTCTTTAGGAAGGATTCTGATGCCGGTAATGGTGCTTTCGGCAGTAATCAGCGTCGGAGCATTTTTCGCCTCAAACGACCTTATTCCGGTAGCTTACAACAAGATTTACACTCTCCGAAATGATATTCTTCATACCAAGGATGAAATTAAAATCCCAAAAGGCATCTTTTATGACGGTATTGACAATTATATTGTCCGAATAGAGGATCGCAATGACGAGACCGGAATGATGTACAACATCATCATTTACGACCATACTTACAATGATGGCAACAATAATATAACTCTTGCCGATTCCGGCAAAATGGTAATCACTTCCGACAAACAGCATCTGGTCTTCGACCTCTACAGCGGTATTTCATACCAGGAAGAGAACAAAATGACCTACAGGGATACCACTATAACCCTCAACAAACTAAAGTTTGAAGAGCAACAATTGATTGTAGCCCTGGAGGATTACACATTTACAAGATCCACGGACGATCGTTTCGGGGATGAGGTGATGTCTAAAGATCTTAAGCAACTCAGATATGACAGGGATTCCCTATCGACAGTGTTTAACACGCTACAGGAAACCCAGCAAAGGAGATTTTTCGCAGGGTCGGGAATGACTTTTCTCCACCAACTGGATACTGCACATAAGGTGGATTTTGCCGGATGGCTCGATATTGATACGCTCTATGCAATGGTGGAAGCTGATGATCCCATAGAAAAGGAAAAGGTGGCTTGCCGTCAGGCGATGGACAAACTCACCATCGCAGCCGATCTGGTGGGCAATTTCTCAAGGGAAAACTATCGCTATGTCGATCCGATAAAGAGAATTGATATAGAGAGCTATCGCAAATTTACCCTTTCAATAGCCTGTTTGCTCTTTTTCTTTATAGGAGCACCACTCGGAGCAATTATTCGTAAAGGCGGCCTCGGCACCCCTGTAATTATTTCGATATTTTTCTATCTGATCTATTATATAGTCGATATTTCGGGGAAAAAACTTGCAAAAGATGGGGTTATGACCCCATTTGAGGGCACTATTGTCTCCTCACTGGTGCTGTTGCCGATAGGCATTTTCCTTACCAGACACGCAATAAGGGATTCCAGCCTATTCAACATAGATTCTTACAAGGTGTTTTTCAAAAATATATGGGATTATATCGTCAAGATTTACCACAAGGTGCGCAATTTCTTCCGCAAAGGCAGAGGGCGCATCCGCATCGTCTATATGGGCACTCCCGAATTTGCGGTAGCACCCCTTGAGAGTCTTCTCGATGCAGGATTTGATGTGGTCGCAGTAGTGACTGCCCCTGACAGGCAGAGCGGACGCGGACTCAAAATCAACGAGAGCGCCGTCAAAAAGTGCGCGTTGGAGCATAACATACCGGTGCTTCAGCCGGAGAAGCTTAAAGACCCGGAGTTTCTGGAGCAACTCGCCTCTTTCGATGCCAATCTCTTTGTGGTAGTAGCCTTCCGGATGCTTCCCAGGGAGGTCTGGTCGATGCCTGCACACGGCACATTCAACCTGCATGCCTCCCTCCTACCCCAATACCGCGGTGCTGCTCCCATCAATTGGGCGCTGATCAACGGAGAGCGCATCACCGGAGTGACTACATTCCTGATCGATGAAGAGATCGATACCGGCAAGATACTCTTCCAGGAGAGCTGCCCTATCGAGGATTATGACAATGCCGGCTCTCTGCACGACAAACTCATGGAGATGGGATCCGCGCTGGTGGTCAAAACCGTGGCCGCCATCAGGGATCATACTGTCCGTCCGGTGGCGCAGGATACTCAATATATGGCGCTGCGACCTGCACCCAAACTCAATCGGGGGCTCTCGCGCATCGACTGGAGCAGGGATGCCCGCGATATTGTCAACCTAATCAGAGGACTCAGCCCCTACCCTTGCGCCCATACCACCTTTACCTTTGAGAAACAGGAGCTCGGAGTGAAGATATTTGAGGCTTTTGTGAGAGAAATGGGTCAGGAGAATGAGGATTGGGGCACCATCACTTCGGATGGTAAGAGCTGGCTCGAGATCAAGTGCGGCACAGGGTCCGTGCGTCTTCTCAACCTTCAGATTGCAGGCAAAAAACGACTCTATATCAGTGATTTCCTGAAAGGATTCCGTGAACCGGAAAAATATAGGGCAAAATAAGTTGCAGCTATGAAGAGAATTGTAATACTTGCAGACGGAACCTATCCCTCTTCAGAGAGAACTCTGAAAATACTACGCAATGCAGATTTGCTTATCTGTTGCGACGGTGCGGCAGAAAAGGCCATCTCGAGGGGAGTAATCCCGGATTTTATCGCCGGTGATATGGATTCGATGCCTATAGAATTGCAGAGAGAATACTCCGATATCATCAGAAAATCGGATTGCCAAGACACCAATGACCTTACAAAAGCTGTGGAGCTGGCAAAGAGTTTCAATCCCGCTCAGGTGACCATCCTTGGTGCTACCGGCAGAAGGGAAGATCATACTCTTGGTAATATTTCGCTCCTCGCTGAATATGCGCAGGAGTGCCCTTTTCCGGTGGATATGGTCACAGACCACGGCCGATTCTTTACGATCAATGATAGCACTTCTTTCGACGCAGTTCCCGGTACTGCCATTTCATTTTTTACCTTCGACCAGAGTCTAAGAATCAAATCAAAGGGGCTCGAGTACCCCCTCGATGAAGTAATCTTTGATTCCCTCTGGAAAGCCTCTCTCAACATCGTATCGGAGAGCAAAGTCTCGCTTGAATTTTCCCATCCCGCCATTGTTCTGATTTTTGAAGCGGAGTAATCAACCCTTGGCGTCCTAAAATAGTTTTGCGGGAATAAAAATTAATAATTAACTTTATTCTCGTATTATTTTAAGTGTCAGAATATTATGCTGTGAGTGGCTCGGCAAATATAGGATCGATACCTATAAATATCAATTCAACGAGAAAAGATGAGAAAAATTATAGCATATTCAACAATTTTAATACTATCTCTATCTTGTAAAAGCCAGCAATTTAATGTTATTTCTTTGTGCGGTACATTTGATGGAGTAGAGGGCGGGAAAAATCCATTATCTACTTACGTGGTGTTGGAATTGAATGTGGATAATACCTGTTCGTTGAAAAAAACTTTTGATTTGTCAAAAATTGAATGTCGGGGCGAATGGGCTATAAATGATGATGTAATAGAGATAAGGTGTAATAATAATCCTGTTTTGAGTGATGTTGAAAAAGCATTGCAGGGAGGAAGTTATATTGAAGGAAATCTTAAAATAAAAGTTTTGAGTAAAAACAAATTAAAATTGGGCAATACCGTTTTGAAACGGAAGAAATAGGCAGTTAAAGCCCCGCAGTTTTGCGGGAATAAAAGTATTAATTACCGTTGGAGCAATGAAAAAGATATTTGCAATTACAACCATCTTGTTTATAGCCAGTTGCATTTATTCGCAGGAAGCGGTATATGTAGAGGGGAAAGGATATGAGGGTTATATTTTTCCAAAGGAACATTCGCTTTGGGGTTTTCCGCCTGAGCAAAACCGTTATACGCCAAGTTCTGAAGAGATTGCGTTAGCGGAAAAAATTTTGAGGGACAGTATCGGTACTGTTTATGTAAAATCACATCAACAAGCATATAGGAAACCGCCCATAAATAAAAGAACATTGAAAAATTACCTGCGTCAGTATGTCGGATATATAACTGAAGAGGGCGAAATTATTATTCATATTTACTTAAACAAAGGTATCGAAACGGATAAAAAAAATTATCGGAAGAGATAATAGCAGTTTTTGGCGGTGGAAGCAACCATTGGCATATCAAAATAAATATATCGACAAAGGAACTATTTGATATGCAAGTAAATGATATAAGTTAGAATTATCGTACTTACGAAATCCCTAATTTTTTGCCGATAGCGGCAAGCATATCGTCAATCATAGCTTCCATATCCCATTTGGGATTCCAACCCCATTCTGCACGAGCACAGGAATCATCCATTTTGTTGGGCCAGGATGCAGAAATGGCCGCTTTAACAGGGTCAACATTGTAGTCGAAAACGGCATCCGGAATGCGTTTGGCTATTGATGCAAATAGTTCGCGGGGATTGAAACTCATAGAAGTAATGTTAAAACTGTTGCGGTGAATCAGTTTAGCAGGGTCGGCCTCCATAAGTTGTATAACGGCATCCAAAGCATCCGGCATATATAGCATATCCATATAGGTCTCTTCAGGCACCTCGCAGGTATAACGACCGTTTTTGAGCACTTCATAAAATACCTCAACGGCATAGTCCGTAGTACCGCCACCGGGCAACGCCCCGCTGGAAATAATTCCCGGGAAGCGTACACTGCGGGTATCAACGCCGAAACGGGTAAAATAATAATCACTGAGCAACTCTCCCGCAACCTTGCATACACCATAAATGGTATTGGGCCGCATAATGGTATCTTGTGGCGTCATATCCTGGGGAGTGTTCTCGCCGAAAGCGCCGATGGAACTCGGAGTAAATACCGCACATCTATATTCATTGGCGATATTGAGAGAATTGAGCAGAGCACCCATATTGAGACGCCAGGCAGTCAGAGGTCTCGCCTCTCCCGTTGCACTTAGCAGGGCCACAAGATTAAAGATAGTATCTATCTTATATTTGCTCACTATTTCCGCAAAACGCTTCTCATCAAGGGCATCAAATTGCTCGGTAGTCGCGAAGCCGCGCAACTTTTCAACCATCTCATCTTTCAAATCCGAGGCAATTACATTATCTTTACCATAGTTTTTTTGGAGATGAGGCACAAGTTCAGTACCTATTTGACCTCCTGCACCTACAACAAGTATTCTTTTCATATCAATTTTAAACGGAATTATTATACAAAGATAATGATTTTGCAGCAAAATGAGCATTTTAATTACAATTTCGTTATTATCCGAGAAAGAGGGATTCGTTGACTGGGGATTTGCGCCGGTAGCGGAGATTGGAGAGAGCTATAGTCGATTCAGTGATTATATCTCCCGTGGAGAAAATGCTGATATGGGATATCTTGCAAGGAATATGGAGAAAAGGAAGGATCCCTCGCTGTTGGTTCCGGGTGCCCGTTCGGTAATCTGCTTTTTGGCTCCTTACAGCAGCATAAAAAGCTCAGTGGCTGCATTTGCCCTTGGGGAAGATTATCACGATGTTATAAAAGATAAACTCCATAGAATCTCGCTGCATCTGTCGCAAGAATGCGCCAAGCACGGGTTGGAGTATCAGGGACGCTGTTTTACCGACAGCGCACCGGTAATGGAGCGCCATTGGGCCGCTGAGGCAGGACTGGGTTTTATCGGCAAAAACAACTTTCTAATATCCCCGAAATATGGATTGCGCACCCTGATCGGAGTGATTATCTGCAATATTCCACCGGAGTGGCTTGGAGAGAGAAAGGAGAAGATTGCAGAGGGTTGTGGGGAGTGCCGGCGCTGTATAGATGCCTGTCCTGAAGGTGCACTCTATGCCCCCTTCCGGCTGGATGCGCGCAAATGTATCTCCTACCACACCATTGAGTCGCATGAGCTCTATTCCGC
>JAAZMM010000014.1 GCA_012798805.1 Bacteroidales bacterium | reverse complement strand
TCTTTATTTCTATATTTGCACAGATGAAATGGATAGGAAGAATATTGCTGGCATCGCTTGCCTCTCTGTTGCTATGTCTTGCTGCACAGAGCGGCCATCTTGTTGTCGGGCAATTCATAGAGTCTGATGATATTGCGACTTTTGCAGACAATACCGCCAGGTTGCCTCTTCCTGAAGTTGACTTAAGGTGTGACTTGATGATGCCTGTAAATACAGTAGCTGTTCCGGGAATACATCTCCGGCAGGTAGCGGGTTCAGCAAGTAATTCTTTAAACCATAATAAGCAATTGGATTCATTCAAACGCTATACGACACTTCTTTATGGCAGGATCCGTCACTGTGGTTTTGTTAAGGAGAACAACACCTCATTTCTGGCCGCTTCATCACTTATGGATTCATACTTACAGCGTATTTCAAATTGTATTTTGATAATTTAGTGTAAAAGTGATCTCATTGAATTGACTTATGTGCAATTCCGGCAATGATTTCATTTGCGGAGATTTCCGCCTATTAATATTATCAATTCTTTAAAAAAATACGAAAATGGACAATTTGTTTGTAAAAACCAGATCTACAAAAGACTTAATCATATCCTTGGTTCTCCTGGTAGGAGGAATCACAGTAGTTATACTGCCGACTCCTGCATCGGTTAATATAGCCGGCCTTTTTGTCGCATGTACAGGAATTGTGCTGCTCGCTGTACTCAAAACCTGCTGGAAAAACATTGAAACCAATGAAAAATTTAAATACAAATCTCACTACTTTCCAAGGGAAATGGAAAGCAAGTTAAAAGAAGCCATAGATGGCTCTCTAAAGAATATCACTGTAGATCCATCAAATCACTCTTCAGCACTCAAACTAGATATACTATATAACAAAAAAACAGGTAAAGCATTCTGCCAGCTCTCCGAGTATATCCCTTATCAGTACCATCCTTGCACTGAAATGCTCCCTAAGCCGATTGACGAAGTGCTTCATCTTGTGTGATCAACACTACAATGGAATATGTAATAATTATTATTTCACTGCTTGCAATAGTCTTCGGAGCCGACCGTTTTGTGGAAGGCTCCGTTGGTATTGCACGCCGTCTCAAAGTCTCTGATTTTGTCATTGGAGCAGTTGTAGTTGGATTTGGAACTTCATTTCCCGAATTGCTCGTTAGTCTCAAAGGTGCCTTTTCAGGCAATGCCGATGTAGCTATTGGTAACGTAGTTGGCTCCAATATTTTCAACGTGCTTGGTATTTTGGGTGTTACCGCATTGCTCTTTCCAATACCTACGAGTAGGGAAAACATACGGAGGGACGCCCCATTTTGTTTTGGTGTAAGCGTTTTGCTGGTTCTACTGGCGTTCAACTTTTTTACCGGTGGTAATACTGTAATATCCAGGATAGATGGATTGGTGCTTCTTGCCTTTTTTGCTCTTTTTCTCTGGATAACGTTAAGAAAAGGAGAACAGGATTCATCAGTAGAAATACAAGCGGACTCCTCTGATAGCAAACCATTGTGGAACAGCATTTTAGTTGCGATTGTTGGACTTGGTGTTCTGATAACGGGATGTCATTTCTTTGTAGAAGAGGCTGTGGTGATTGCCCACAATTTGGGTGTAAGTGATGCCTATATTTCAATCACCTTGATAGCTTGCGGCACATCTCTTCCGGAATTGGCGGCATCAATTGCGGCAGCTATTAAAAAGAATACTCAGATGGCGCTTGGCAATGTCATAGGGTCCAATATATTCAACATTACTCTTATATTGGGAGTAAGTTCTTTGGTCAGGCCGCTTCACAGCCCGGACATCGTGCTTACCGATTATCTCGTGATGACTGGCGCAGCGCTTCTGTTGATGATTTTCGCCACCACAAAAGTGCGGATTTCACGCTTTGAGGGAGCGTTGATGCTAGCTTGCTTTATTGCTTACAATATCTGGCTGGTAAGTATGCAGGGTTGATGACCCCCTAGGGTTTCATTACTGCTTGCCAGCAGGCCTTACGGAGCGTTCCTTTCACATCGTCTCCATCATACTGCCAGTACATTATGCCTTTCATGCCATGTCTGCGGAGCCATTCCCCTTTAAGGGCGATGCTTTTCGCATTGTCATAACCGCAATAGAAACTGTTGTTTGATTTGAGAGTTACAAAGGGGACGCCTGCGGCTTCATCAAAATTGTCGATCTTGTAAACATTGGGATCAAGAGTCAGGATTTTGTTGTAATTGATGGCAGTAGGTGAGGTGCTGAATGAGCGACGGCCGTAAAATGGTATTCCAAGTACCAGTTTGGAGGGTTTTACACCGGCATTTAGATAGGCAGCAAGAGCTCTTTCGCAGTCAACGTAAGCTTTTGAGGATTTGATTGCAGAGTGATGGTTGGGTGCTGCATCCATATCATAGGTCATGATATTTACAAAATCCACATAGGGATCTACGGCAGCTATGTCTATATACCTCCATCCTCCGCTCACTGCTACCTTATCTTTGACATATCCGGCGTATGAAAGGATATATTTGTCACCAAGAGTTTCGCGAAGCTGTTTCATCAGCAAAACATGGTTTTCTGTATCGATGGAGGGGTCGCAGGCATGTCCGCTCCAGGAAAGACCCGGAAATTCCCAGTCGATATCAATGCCGTCGATTCCCCATTTTTCCAGAAAAGCTTTACAATCAGCAGCAAACTTCTTGCGCCCTTCATCGGTGCTTGCCATTGCGGAAAAGCCACCCCCTTGTTTGTTGTCGGAGTTGGAAACGGTATGGGAAAAAGAGAGTGATATCTTCAGGTCGGGGTTGACCTTTTTGAGTGCGACAATTGTTTCAAAACGTGACTCGTTGCCCTGGAGCTTGAATCCCTTGTACTCCCCATCCACTACATAAAGTTCTGCAAATGCGTAATTGAGGTGTGTCATAATAGAGGGCTCGGGAATCTTTGTCCCCCAATATGTGACATAAGCGCAGACATTACGTCCCTCGATTTTCTCATAAGGCACAAATGGAGTATCAGGTTCTCCATTGTTAGGGTCGTCCGGTTTGTCCGGCTTGATATTATCTTCGTGACAGGCTGTGACTATCAAAGCAAAGGCAATAGTTATCGCCAAAGTCAGGAGTTTCTTAACTTTCATCTTCTCTATTATTATTTTGAATATCTCTTTTCGCAATCGCGTTTGAGTGCGGGTGTAATGTCCTCGCAAAGAGTGTGACACTGCATTGAGAGGGTGTACATTCTTCCAACACAGAAATTGACATGTTCACAGGCACTACAATGCTCTTTATCGTCACGAAGCTTATTGACGAAGTTTGTATCCCTTATGAGAGCGCGTGCTATCTGCACCATCTCAAATCCAGCATCCATTATTTCATCTATTCCCCGCCTCGAAATAGCTCCTCCCACATAAACTAACGGGAGATCAAGTGCCTCGCGGAATTTTTTGGCATCCTCCAAAAAATAATTTTCCCGAAATGGAACAGAAGGGGCTATCATAGAGCCGAACAGTCGTACTCCGAGTTTTAGCCACCACTGCCTAAGGGGCATATAATGGGCAATAGCCTTGACGGGAAATGCACCACCCATCACATACATCGGCATCCTGCTCACAAAACCGCCACTGAGCACCAATGCGTGTGCGCCGAGCTCCTGAAGCCTGTGTGCCACCCGGATGCAGTCATCAATTTCCATTCCCCCTTTGAAGCCGTCACGCATATTGATTTTGACGAATACTGCTACTTTATCTTCTGCGGCTGCCATTACCTCTTTCATCACCCGTTCCATAAAACGCATTCTATTTTCCAGCATTCCACCATATTCATCCTTGCGGCGGTTGGTGTAGGGCGAGAGAAATTGGGAGATCAGATAGCCATGCCCTGCGTGGATCTCTACTGCATCAAATCCCGCTTTAATGGCCAGACGCACAGCATTACCGAAGTCAGTTACTACTTCATCTATTTCCTCTACTCTCATTCCGTGAACAAAGGTAGGGGAGTAGAGGTTAAATCCGCCGCTGGCTCCCCAAGGACGACATTTACAGATGGATCTGTGCGACATATTGCCGCAGTGACCAAGCTGGATTGAGACCAGAGCTCCCTCCTTATGAATAGCATCCGTGAGCTCTTTGAGTTCCGGTACAATCTCTTCCCTCATCCAGAGCTGTCGCTCAAAGGAGAGCCCGCTCCTGGACACAGATGCGTAAGCAATAGTGGTCATACCGACACCTCCGCGAGCAACGGCTGTGTGGTAGTCGAAAAGTTCTTGTGAAGGCCTGTGGCCCGGGCACATCCCTTCAAATGCAGCCGAGCGGATAGTTCGGTTACGGAGTTCTATTGGCCCGATCTTGTAGGGCGTAAAGAGGGTATTACTCATCTTCTAATAACTCTGTAGCGTCTGAGTCCGAATCTGATTTAATAATCTCTTTATATCCCGGAATGACCAGTCCTGTGGCTTGATGGAGTTTGCTGTAATCAGTACTTAATGAAAGTACCTCATTATCCGGAGTTACGGCGACATAGATATCCTCCAATATCTGTGCTTTCCTCCTTATTATCCTCTTTATGATTCTCTTCGGAGCTATCCCTGTCATAACCTCAGCTTTAACACGATAGTCGTAGTAGGCTACCTTATGGAGGGAGTTGCCCATCTTCTCTTTTACTGCCTGTAGGGCTTCCAGTATTTCATAGTCCCTATGTATCTCATCATACTTGATGGCAGCATTCTTTTTGAGTCCCCGGCGATAATAGTCATCGTGAAACTTCTTGTTCTGCTCAATTCGCTTTTCAAACACATCCTTTCTGCGGTCAAATTCAGTGAGAAATATGGTTGAGTCAAGCTTTACAACTTCTAATACGGAAACTTTCTGGGATCCTTCGAGATTCTCGGTAAGTGCGTGTTCTATTGCTCTTTCGAGTTTAGATGTAGATTTTTGACCGGTACAGGAACAAACTATTGCAGCTGTCGCTAAAATAATAATGCCGATTCGTTTCATATAAGTCTATTTTTTGATCCATAATTCAATAGATAAAAGGGAATACCCGTTTGCGGTTGAGTGAAGTAAATTCTTCTCCAAATTCTTCCGCATATTTGTGGTAGAGGGAATTTGCCCTCGGTACCAGATTGGCGCAGGTCCAGAGTAGGAAAACAGCTCCCGGTAGTGACCAGGTAAGGATGGCAAATCCCAGCCATTCGAGGATTTCTCCAAAATAGTTGGCGGATGAGACATACTTAAACATTCCTCCCATCGGGATATAGTGGGCTGTGTCGCCCGGCTTGCGCAGGTGGCGTATGATATAGTCGGAGTGAAGATTAATCACCATTCCAATGATGAAAATTATCGTTCCGATTATAAATTGCGGGGTTTTAAGCCACTCTATCGTGTACATATCCTCCGGAGAGAGATAGTAGAGCCAGTACCCCTGCATATAGGCGTTGGTGAAATTAAATATCATCCCCATGGTAATGATGGCCAGAGGCATTTTACTCTCGCCTCTTATCAGCAATGGGAATATGAAGGTGCGCTGAAGATAGTGTGTCAGAAAGAGCAGCGTGATGACAATTATGGCAGGATCGCCGACCCGATCGCTATCGAGATAGAGCGCCAGCATAGTGATGAAAATGGGTGCCTCCATCAATACCCATCCTATCCTGTTGGGGATGGAGGGTCCCCACTCCGGAGTTCTCAAAAAGCCATATCCGGCTTTAAAGAAATAGAGTGCTACGAAAACTACTACGGCCAGCGCAGTCATCGTAATCAGTGTGATATTATATATGCTCATAAATTAGTTATCACTTAAATGAGACCAGAGACTGGAAAATATTGCGTTCATTGCTGCGTCCTTCGACATAAAATGAACCACCTTCCACAGGCGCCTTGTATATATCTACAAGAGTGTCAAAAGTACACTCGGTGTTGTAGTTTATTTGGATCTCATCCAGAGGATGTTCTTTGAGAAAATTCATTCCGAAAGCATCTATGATCCAATCGGCATATCTGGCATTGTTTGCATGCAAATTGTAGTCAATATCGGAGATGCGAACGCGTTTGGTATAGACATGCTCCAAATTGTCGGGAGCAACAAGTTTACCACAACTTTTGGCAATCGCATGCCGATCCATACAGTGCATTCCCTTATCGCCGAGAATATCCGAAGTTCTCTTAAGACGACGGGTCTTCATATTCATTATAAGCCAGGAACTGGTGGAAACTGCGATGCTTTCGCCCTCTTCCGTCAGCAATTCATAGTCACGCAACGCCATCAGTCCTTCCTCGTGCTTATGCCAGGTCTCCATCTTGACCCTTTCTCTCCAGTGTGGCGGGCGCAGATATTTTACCTTTACCCTTGAAAGCACCCAGACATTATTATCCTTTATCAGGTCGTCATAGCCAAATCCCATTCTAGTGGCGCTTACACCGGCAATTTCCTGAGCTATGCTTAGAAAAGAAGAGATTTTGAAATGCTTAAATGGGTCTGTTTCGAAGCTCTTGATGTAAAAATGTTCGGTATAGAGATTCTTTTGACTTTCGATGTCCATATCGTGTGGGTACTTTATTATTTTCCAATTAAAGTGCTAATGTACAAAAAAATATCTACTTTTGTCTGTGGAATGAAGAAATGTTTAGTACATATTTTGCTCCTTACTCTTGCTCTGCTCCTGACCTCTTGTAGCGGTAGTGCACAAAATGTAAGGCAATACACATTGAAGGTAGAGGAGAGTCTGCCACACGACCTCGGTGCATATACTCAGGGACTCTTTTTTTATGGAGGAGAGCTTTATGAATCTTGCGGACAATATGGCGAATCCTCATTTCGTAAAGTGGACCTTGCTACGGGCAAAGTGTTGCAAAGGATCAATTTTGACAGGAAATATTTCCTTGAAGGGGCCTGTGCGCTTAAAGGTCGTATCTATATTCTTACCTGGCAGGAGAATACCTGCTTTGTATATGATGTCAAAACGATGCAACTTATCGGTTCCGTGCGCTATCTGGGTGAGGGCTGGGGACTGACGACCGATGGTAAAAGCTTGATAATGAGTGATGGAACCTCTTCGATAACTTTCCGCAATCCGGACAACTTCAAGGTTGAAAAACAGATTGACGTAACTCTTAACGGAAAGCCTTTGCGTTTTATAAACGAGCTGGAGTATATCAATGGAGAGATTTGGGCCAATGTCTATGATAGTGAGGCCATAGTTATCATCAATCCTTCAACCGGAGCAGTAACTGGCATGATAGATTGTCGCAATCTTCTGCATCCAACGCTGCGCAAGCCATCTACCGACGTGCTCAACGGCATTGCTTACAACGAGCAGGATGGCACTATTTGGCTTACCGGCAAATATTGGCCGAAAATCTTCCGCATAACACTAGTGGAGAAGAAAAAATAGAAAGTTTCCCCTTTAGGGGTCTTTGACATAGATTTTATTAACAATCGGGGGTGCTCCCTTAGCGGGGCTGAGAACACACCCACTAAACCTGATCCGGATAATACCGGCGTAGGGAGGATTATTATGAAAAAAAGACTTTTGTCAGCAGCATTTCTGCTGCTTTGTGCAATTTCACTTGCACAGCAATCATCGCAGAACAGTGTGCCTGCATCACACGAATCTCACAAACATTACACTATCGACAGTACCGTTGTAACAGCTTCCAGGGCGCAATCCGGCACACCTGTCACATCTACCGAAATTAAGAGAGAAGAGCTTTCGAAAGCCGGCACTATGACATCGCTACCGATGCTTCTCTCACTACAGCCCTCCGTGGTGGCCTCCAATGAAGGGGGTACCGGTCTCGGCTACTCCAAAATGAGAATAAGGGGTAGTGATGAAACCCGCATCAACGTCAATATCAACGGCATTGCGCTTAATGATGCCGAGTCGCAGAAAGTCTTCTGGGTCAATATCCCCGCTATCTCAGGATTTCTCGAATCGGTGCAACTGCAAAGGGGCGCAGGTACTTCAGTTAATGGAGCAGGTGCCTTCGGAGCCACTCTCAATATGAGCACTCTGGGAGCGACTGAGAAGCCTTATGCTACAATTTCGCTCTCCGGCGGCTCCTGGCTCACCGGTAGCGCTACTTTCGGTGTAGGTACGGGCCGAAGCAAGAGCGGACTCTCGTTCGATATGAGGTATTCATACAACACTACTGAGGGTTATGTACGCAATGCATTTGCTCGGCTCCACTCAGCTTATGCCACTTTGGGATGGTTGCGTGGCTCCAACTCATTTAAGCTCAACTGGATTCTGGGCAAACAGCGCAGCGGCATTACCTGGCTGGGTATTCCGGCAGATATGCTGGAGAAAGATCGCCGCTACAATCCTGCAGGAGAGTACACTGATGATAATGGCAATGTCTGCTATTATGACAATGAGATTGACAACTATATGCAGAATCATCTACAGGGTATCTGGGTGCACCAGTTCAATCCCTATCTCTCCCTAAGTGCTACTCTGAACTATACCCGTGGGGGAGGTTATTATGAGAATTATAAAGCAGGTAGGAAGTATTCTGAGTACGGATTGGCTGAACAGATCGTAGATGGAGTCCTTTATAAGCGAAGTGATGTGGTAGTGCGCCAGCAGATGGCAAATAACAATTTTGCAGCTTCTGCCAATCTGAAGTACAGTAGAGAGGGATTCTTTTTGCTGGCAAATCTATCCGGTTCGCTTTATGACGGCGATCACTTCGGTGACTTCATCTGGGCAAAATTCAATGGAAATATTCCCGATGATTGGAGCTGGTATTTCAATCGGGGCCTCAAAAGGGATATTTCCGGCTTTTTGCGAAGTGAGGGGAATATTGTTGGCGGTAAGTTGCATCTCTACGGTGATATCCAATACCGCAACGTCAATTACGAGCTTTCAGGTATAGACAGGGATTTTGTCGCTCTCGATAAGGATTTTGTCTATAATTTTTTCAATCCCAAGGGAGGATTTTCCTGGAATTTTAATAGCCGTACCACAGCTTATGCATCGCTCTCAGTTGCTCATAAGGAGCCTTCGCGCAGCGATATCAAGGAGGCGATCAAGGCGGGAGAGGGGGATCGTATCTTGCCGGAGAGGATGCTGGATTGGGAATTTGGGTATAATTATGCTTCGCCAAATTTTGCCTTTTCGGCAAATATTTATCTTATGGAGTACCACAATCAGCTTCTCGAGACAGGCAAAATTACAGAGACGGGATATAGCGTTAAGGAAAATGTGGAGAGAAGCTATCGGAGGGGTATTGAGCTCTCGGCAGGCTGGCAGGCGCTTCGCAAGCTGAGGTTTGATGGCAATCTCGCATTGAGTCGCAACCGGATAACGGAGTGCACTCTTTGGGTGGATAGATATGATAATCCCGATGAATGGAATCCTCTGCCGCAAGCGGCACAAAAGATTGAAAATGGAGAGATACTGATGTCACCGCCGGTGGTAGGGATGGCCATGGTTACCTGGACTCCTCTGGATCAACTCTCATTCTCCCTTCGTGGAAAATATGTCGGAAAACAGTATTATGACAACACTTCTTGCGAGGAAAGATCCCTGCCTGCTTACGCGGTTTTTTCAGCAGAAGCACATTATAGATGGAAGAATATCGGTATTTCACTTTATGCTGATAATCTGCTTAACCGCAAATATGTGGCTGATGCCTGGGTCTATCGTGCCTCATTTGCGGATGGAAGTGCCGACTATGTTGAGGCGGGATTTTTTCCGCAGGCGGGCTTTAATCTTTTGCTGAAACTCGAATATAGCTTTTGATGCGATGAGCTGCATTAGCGGCAATGGATGGGTCACTTGATAGCACAAAGGGCCGTAAGTGGGCTGATTTTGTTGGATTCTTCAAAATAATGGCTATATTTGTAGCCCCAAATCCGGTGCCTTGGATGAGTGGTTTAGTCAGCGGTCTGCAAAACCGTTTACGGCGGTTCGAATCCGCCAGGCACCTCACAAAAACAAGAGCGGCCAATGGTCGCTCTTGTCTTTATTTTTGTGAGGTGCCAGTCGCTCCACTTCGTTTCGCGGTGCGTGATGGTGATTCAATACTCCTTTTCACATATTGAAAACACCTCGCAACTTGTACCTTGTAACCTGCACCACTCCACACTCACCATAATCATAATTTAATGAGAGTTCTGTCACTCTCTGATCGCGTTTCCCCACTCTTCTGTTTAAAGGAGTTGAAGTTGTATGAAATCCCTACCCAAAACATTCTGCTCTTCATGGTGCTTATGTTTGTCAAGTCAAAGATCTTGTTGCTCGACTGCACTTGCCATTTATATGTGTTGAAAACGTCAGTTAAGAGTAAGGATAGGCTCATCGCCCCCTTCAGGAATGTCTGCTTCAATCCGACATTCATATGATGTGTGAGTGAAGTCGTTAGTTGAGGATAATATTGCGGTGTGGTAAGAAAATACTGTACCTGAAGGTCAGTGGATTTTCCAATCAGGAAATCAACGAGCAAATTACTGTTATTCGACCAACCTTTGTTATTGATTTCAGCTCCTGCAAAGTTGCCTCTGGTGTCAACATAGAAGGTGTTTGTGCTCAGTGTAGCGGAAAACCATCCGGAAGGTAGCAATTTGAGTGAAATTTCCGTTCCGCTCTTCAGATCAGAAGTACCATTTATGTAGGTCGTGATAAGCAGACCATCCGATATTTTCGTTATCTGTGAAATATAGCCCGTAGTATAGTTTAAATAGGCATCCGCAAATAATTGCACATATCTGCTTTTAAGAG
>JAAZMM010000076.1 GCA_012798805.1 Bacteroidales bacterium | reverse complement strand
GTATAAGCTCCAACCAAAGCAGATATGGATATTCAAAAAACATAAACTACTCCTCCTTTTCTTTTTCAATTTCCTGCAGGAAGGTGGAGTTGACAAATCTCACCGCAGTAGGAATTGCATTCTCATTATCCCCAATAGAGGGAGTGTATTTAGCAAACTTTACGAAATCAGCTGTGGTAAAGAGTTCTCTGAGGCGTTCCATCAGACTGGGGTCAATCTCTTTGTCTTTCAACTCCTCGAACATTTCGTTTGAGGTCTGCTCCATAGCTGCAATATGGTATCTGTCGCTGATATATACCCGCAAAGTGTCTGTTACAGCTGTGTAGAATTGCTTATGACGGTTATTTTGCCAGAGTTTCTGGCCGCGTATCTTCTCGAGTGAACGCAAAGCAACGATATGAGGAGGATCCTTAACTATGGGACGACCGAAGAAGGAGCGTCCCTCCCTGCCTCTTTTAACAGCACGCACAATAAACCAGATAATGAGAGCTACTACCAGCGCAATGCCGATCCAGAGAAGTATCTCTGAAAATGTCACCGGATATTTGATCTGTCCTTTGATATCAAAGGGAACAAATGTAGCAGTATCTATCTGAATGGTATTGACATCAATTATCGGTCCGTCATAGAAAAGAGTATCGACGGAACCATCGGCCCTCTCTATATGCACAATCACCGGCGGTAGAAAGAAGCTTCCGCTGTCAAATACCGTCAGCGTCATTCTCCCCTCTACTTCGAGTTGTCCCCGCTTGAAAGAGATTGTATCTATATGAAATCCCTTGATTGTTTCAACTCCGGGAGCAACCGGTTCGTCGGGTCTTTCTATATAATAGTCCTCCCCTTCGGAAATTCTGACGGGGATACGCCACTCAATCTGGTCGCCTATCAATATGGAATCCCTGCTGAGCAAGGATTTATACTGCGGGCCACCATTATCCTGAGCAGATAGGGCTACCACAGATAAAAATAGTATCAATATGGTCAATAAATATCTTCTTTTCATCAAGCTCTGTTTTTGAAAAACGAAATCAGCTCCTTCACATAATCCTGATTGGTGCTGATACTGACATTATCCACTTTATATTTACGCAATAAAGTGATAGTCTCTCCATAAAGATTTCTGTTCCATTTAGCGAAGCTGCTGCGTACCCTCGCAGAGGAGGTGTCAATCCACATTCCCTGACCACTCTCCGCATCACGTATCCTTACCAGACCAACATCCGGAATCTCCCTTTCACGGGGATCGTAAATATTGATCACCGAAAGATCGTGGCGACCGGCCGCAATCTTGATGGCATCCTCATAACGCGGGGCTCCATCTTCATCGGTATCCAGCATATCTGAGAGCAGAAATGCGGTACAGCGTTTCTTGATGGCATTGGTAAGATAGCGCAGTGCCTCACCTATGTCGGTACCTTTTTCCTGCGGCTTAAACTCGAGAATTTCCCTGATAATCCTCAACAAATGACTACGCCCCTTCTTGGGAGGAATAAACTTCTCCACCTTGCTGCTAAAAAAGAGAGCTCCGACCTTGTCATTGTTGATGGATGCGGAAAATGAAAGCACGGCTCCAACCTCTGCCATCAGATCCTTCTTGGACATACCCACAGTACCGAATGCTCTCGAACCACTCACATCAATAAGAAGCATTACGGTAAGCTCCCTCTCCTCTTCAAACACCTTGATGTATGGAGTCCTGAGGCGGGCGGTAACATTCCAGTCCATATTGCGCACATCATCGCCATACTGATACTCGCGCACCTCGCTAAAGGCCATACCACGCCCCTTGAAGGCGGAGTGGTACTCACCTGCAAATATCTGATGCGATAAAGCACGGGTCTTTATCTCAATCTTCCTTACTTTTTTCAACAAATCTGTTTCCATCGAAACTTAATCTATTATGGAACTTCCACTACATTGAGAATATCGGCAATAATTGCCTCGGAAGTAACATTTTCGGCTTCAGCTTCATATGTAAGACCAATTCTGTGTCTGAGCACCTCGTAGCAAACCGCCCTGACATCCTCCGGAATGACATAACCCCTGCGCTTGATAAATGCATAGGCCTTAGCTGCCAATGAGAGCGAGATACTGGCACGGGGGGATCCTCCAAATGCAATCATATCCTTTAGTTTTGGGAGATTGTACTCTTCAGGATAACGGGTGGCAAAAACGATGTCAACTATATACTTCTCAATTTTCTCATCCATATAGACATCCCTGACCACCTCGCGGGCGCGAACAATATCTTCGGGTTTAAGTACTGTAGATGGTTTTGGGAAAGTGCCCGCATTATTCATACGGATAATAAGTTTCTCCTCCTCCTTTTTGGGATAACTCACCACTACCTTAAGCATAAATCGGTCAACCTGGGCCTCAGGCAGAGGATAGGTGCCCTCCTGCTCAATAGGGTTTTGCGTTGCCATCACGAGGAAAGGCTGAGGCAGAGGGAAAGTATCATCCCCGATGGTTACCTGACGCTCCTGCATCGCCTCAAGCAATGCCGACTGCACTTTCGCAGGTGAACGATTGATCTCATCCGCAAGTACGAAGTTGGCGAAGATCGGACCCTTCTTGATCTGAAATTGCTCGCTCTTTTGACTGTAGATGAGTGTACCAATTACGTCTGCCGGCAAAAGGTCCGGAGTAAATTGTATTCTGCTGAATTTTGCGTCCACAATGGATGCAAGAGTATTGATGGCCAGAGTCTTAGCAAGCCCGGGCACACCTTCAAGGAGAATATGGCCATCGGCGAGAAGTCCGATCAGGAGGTTCTCCACCAGATGTTTCTGCCCCACAATAACCTTGTTCATCTCCATTGTGACAATATCAACGAAAGCACTTTCGCGCTCTATGCGATCGTTGAGTTCTTTGATGTTTACGTTGTCCATATATTTAAATTGAATATTTTTGTATTTTTGTACTTTTGTAGTCTATAACTTACAAAATTAATATTTTTTTTCCAATGAGGCTATTTGTTTCACTCTCTTTCAATGGTGGCGCTTACAGCGGGTGGCAGATCCAGAAAAATGCCATCTCCGTGCAGGCCATACTGGAGAGAGCGCTGACTCTTGCGACCGGAGAAACAATCTCCGTCACAGGTGCCGGAAGAACAGATGCCGGAGTCAATGCCAAAGGATTCGTAGCCCATTTCGACATCTCACCGGAATGCACACGGAAGCCTGAATACATATTAGGCAAAATAAATGCCATTCTTCCTTCCGACATCATTGCTCACAACATTTGTCAGGTTAACGATGATGCACATGCCCGTTTTGATGCCATCAGCCGTACATACAAATATTATGTTCATACGGAAAAAGATCCTTTTGCCATTTTTTCATATCATTACAGACATAGACTCGATTTGGAAAAGATGAACAGTGCAGCTCGGCATCTGCTCGGAACAAAGGATTTTTCGAGTTTTGAAAAGGTAGGCAGCGACAACGTCACATCCATTTGTACTGTCGAATCGGCACTGTGGGAGCAGATTGATGAAACACATTTCTGCTTTAGCGTCACTGCGGATCGTTTTTTAAGAAATATGGTAAGAGCGATGGTTGGCACACTTTTGGATGTCGGCAGAGGTAAGAGAGAACCGGAATGGGTTGCACAACTTATAGAGGAAAAAGAGCGCAGCAAAGCGGGACAATCAGTTCCCGGTCACGCGCTTTTCCTGATGGAAGTCAGGTATCCCTATCCACTTTTTGAAAACAATAAAAAATAAAACAGATAAACTTATGCTTTTTACATTTCTACAAACAAGCGCCGAAGTAATCGAAGGCACAATTGCCCCGGTGCAGGAGAAAATATCCTTGATTGATATGGCAATCAAAGGCGGGTGGCTGATGATAGTGCTCGCACTACTCTCCATCATAGGACTTTATATTTTTGGTGAAAGATGGTGGGCGATCAGAAAGGCCGGAAAGATCAACAAAACTTTTATGAAAGACATCAATGACTACATCCTGGATGGTAAAATCCAATCAGCACTGGGTCTTTGCAAAAAAACCTCTTCTCCGGCTGCGAGAATGATCGAAAAAGGAGTCGAGAGAATTGGCAAGCCACTTGCGGATATACAGGCAGCAGTTGAAAATGTCGGAAATATCGAAGTTGCAAAGCTTGAGAAAGGACTTCCTTTCCTGGCTACCATTGCCGGAGGTGCACCTATGATTGGATTTCTCGGTACTGTAGTGGGTATGATTCAGGCATTTTTCAATATGTCACAAGCAGGCAACAATATAGACATCTCCCTCTTGTCGGATGGTATTTATACCGCTATGGTTACTACTGTAGGAGGTCTGATAGTGGGTATTTTGGCCTATTTCGGCTATAACTATCTTACCGCAAGGGTCTCCGACGTGGTATTCAAGATGGAAAATATTACCATCGATTTTCTTGATACACTTCAGTCCAAACAGGACTCCAACCCTTATTTTTAATTAGGTTATGGCACTCAAGCGTAAAACAAAACCGGAAGCATCATTTTCAATGTCCTCTATGACGGACATCGTATTTCTGCTGCTGCTGTTCTTCCTGATAACATCCACGTTGGTCAATCCCAACGCACTCAAACTCCTGCTGCCCAAGAGCACGGGGCAGATATCGGCCAGACCAACGGTAAGCATCTCCATTAAGCACTATCCCGAGCAGAACATGGTCTCATACCATATAAACGGCAATAGTAAGCCCATACGCTTTGACCAGATCGAAGGAAATGTCGTCAATCTCCTCCAGGGGGAAGATGACCCCACCTTCTCCATCTATGCTGACGAGACTGTACCTATCAAGGAAGTGGTGGCACTTATGAACATTGCGAAACGCAACAAATTTAAGGTGATAATGGCGACTTCGCCGGAATAACACTCAATATAGTATAAAATGGAACCCGGAATAAAAGATAAAAAATCGAAGCTGTTTGGTGTAGGACTGACGGTGATATGCCATATCGCTCTGCTCTTTATATGCGTCGGTTCCGGGCTCAAATATAACTACCCGCCACCTGAAGAACAAGGGATACTGATGGAATTCATCTCCGAAGAGGAGCCCAAGCCTATCGAAGTGGCAGCCGGTATCGAACCGAAAGCTCTTGTGCCCAACCCGGAGGAAGAGGTGACCCTCGTCCAGCGCTCTGAAGGCCCGGAGAAGGGAACTAAGAGCAATGAAGCCCTCGAGGCCACCGTGGGTGATGATGGAGATGTGGAGGTCCCCGAACCGCCCCGCAAGGAGATCAACCGCAGGGCTCTCTTCCCCACAGCCGGCAACGATAAGAAAGACACACTTGCACCTCAAACCGCTGAGCGCCCCTCGGACAATCTCACAGCCGGCCACTCCCTTGGTAATACACGAACAGGCTCTACCGACGGCACTCCCAGTGCACAGCTCAAAGGACGATCCCTGGTGGGTTCACTACCTCTCCCCGCTTATTCCGTGCAGGCCTCCGGCCGTGTAGTGGTTAGGATAATGGTGGACAAAGATGGGAATGTCACCTCTGCACAACCTGGCTACACAGGCACGACAGTTACTGACAGAACTCTATGGAAAGCAGCAGAAGAGGCTGCTCTCAAGGCCAAATTCAACACCAGCAGCACCATCTCCCAGGAAGGCACCATTACCTATATTTTTACACTCAAATAACTCTCTTTTTCATTATATTTGCGAATAATTCATCAATTAACAGCAAAGTCCGTAATGAAAAGAGCCCTTTCCACATTCGTAATGCTGATGATGGCCATCAGCTTTTGTTTTGCACAAGAATTGCCCAAACGCGAGTTCCGCGGCGCCTGGTTGCATATTGTCGGCAACCAGCAGATGCGAACCATGACAACGGAGGAGATCCAAGAGTGGTTTATTAATTCACTGGATAGGCTTCAGCAATTGGGCTGCAATGCAATCCTTTTCCAGGTAAGACCTCAGGCAGATGCTTTCTATGAGTCGGATATAGAGCCCTGGACCCGTTTTCTGACCGGAGAGCAAGGCAAAGCCCCCGATCCCTACTGGGATCCTATGGAATTTCTGATCAAAGAGACTCACGCACGCGGAATGGAGTTTCACGCCTGGCTCAATCCATATCGCGTTACTTCAAATGATACGGAAGTGCTTCACCCGGACCATCTCTATTTCAAGAAACCGGAGATTTTCAAGAGATATGGCAAACAGCTCTATTTTGATCCGGGCGAACCTGAATCCATTTCCCATACTGTAAAGGTTATTGTGGATATTGTCAACAGGTACGATGTGGATGCAATCCATTTTGATGACTATTTCTATCCCTATCCTGTAAAATATGAGGAGTTTCACGATGATGACTCTTTTGTAAAATATGGCCAGGCCCAGGGGTTTGAATATTGGCAAAAAAATGACTGGAGAAGAAATAATGTAGAAACCCTGATGCGGGAAATCAATATTGCCATTAAAGCCATCAAACCATGGATAAGGTTTGGAATTTCACCCTTCGGAATCCACAGGAATGAGAAAGATACTCCTGATGGCAGCGGCAGCAAGACCAACGGCCTTTCCAACTATGATCAGCTCTTCGCAGACGTGCCGGGCTGGGCAGAAAAGGGAATCATAGATTATATAGTACCTCAGATTTATTGGAAAATCGGTCATCCTGCTGCCGATTACGATGTGCTTATAAATTGGTGGAACGATAGCAATTTCAAAGGACACCTATATATCGGACAAAATATCTCAACATTCAACGAGCCCGACCTCGACAATCCACAAATCACTCAGATGCCGAGAAAAATGGAACTCGTACGCACTCTGCCCAATGTGGACGGCAATGTATGGTGGCCGGGCTGGACATTGGTCCCCGCACCGGTGATTAAAGCTGAAGGGCAGCGCCGGGAGGCTTCCCGTAGTGCAGAACAAGCACCCTCGCTCCCATTCTCCATTACAGACTCTTTGGAAAATGTATATCAACGCCATCTTGCTCTTATACCGGCATACACCGACCTCGATGATATCAATCCTGACCCCGTAGAGTCCATAAAGATAAAAAGAGGTTCTATCGTATGGGAGGTGCAACCCACCGATGATGTAATGCAGGAGCCGCACTTTTACGTGGTTTACAAATTTCCTGAAAAAGAAGAGATAAATTTGGATGAGAGCCAATACATTGTCAAAATAACAAAAGAACAGAGCTTCAAACCGGAAGGAAAACGAGATCGTAAATTCAAATATGTGGTAACTGTGGT
>JAAZMM010000075.1 GCA_012798805.1 Bacteroidales bacterium | reverse complement strand
GTCAATCATGACAATGACTTTAAGGGACACATCATCAATCTTACACCCTATGAGATGATAAAAGACTCCCTGCTTTCCAATGGTGAAAAACTACCAACATTGGAAGAATATCTTGCAGAGGGTAAAAAATTGAAAGGACTCCAGCTTGTACTGGAACTCAAGCCGGTCATAGATAATCCGGAGCTTGAAAAATTTGCTGTGGAAAAATGCGTTGAAATGGTTAAGGAAATGGGGCTCGAGAAGAGAGTGGATTATATTTCCTTTAGTCTGGAGGCCTGTAAAGGCTTCGCAGCATTGATGCCAAAGGCTTCTGTTGCCTATCTTGGCGGCTATTATATGCCGATAGAGCTCCTCGAAATGGGTATAAATGGCTTTGACTACCATTATAATGAAGTTCTGGCCAACCGTTTCTGGGTGGACGAAGCACGCAATTACAATATGACGTCCAATGTCTGGACAGTCAACGATTCAATGCTTGTTGAGACTCTGATCGTCGGCAATCCTACTTTTCTCACAACCGACAACCCTGAACAGGTAACACAACAGATCGAAGCTCTCAAGGAGAGAGTAAGAGAGCGTTTTAGAAACGAATAATAGAAAAATAGCACTAATAGGGATCCACATCGATATTGATGGCAGTCATCCCATTGTACTTACGATTTAAAAGCTCTGTTTCTGAATACAGGGCTTTTTTTATGCTTGAGAGAGCATTGTTACGTCCAAGATTCAGGCGAAACTGCACCTGAAAGTGGTCACCGATTTTGGCTATCGGCGGCACTATGGGACCATTAAAGTCCCTAATGCCAATACCTCTGATGGCATCGGCCAGCGCATGTGCACAACTCCACATTCTTTTCTCATTCTTGTCCCTCAGGGTAATTACCATCAGCCGAACAAAGGGAGGATATCGAAACCTTTTGCGCTCGGTAAGTGCAGCGGAGAGGTCACTTGAATCTCCTTCACCTGTGAGAGCCTTCAGTACCGGATGCTCCTTCTGCTCCGTCTGGATAATCATCCTCGCTCCATCCTCTCTGCGACCCGCCCGACCGCGCAACTGCCATAAAAGCTGGAGGGCACGTTCATCCGCTCTGAAATCCTGCACGGAAAAGAGAGAGTCACAACCAATAACCGCCACCAGAGAGAGGCGATCAAAATCAAATCCCTTGGTAATCATCTGGGTACCCACCAGGATATCGATTTTCCCCTCGGCAAACTCCTTCAGGATACGCTGCTCCTCGCGTTTGCTCACGATAGTATCGGAATCAAACCGTTCGATAACATACTCCGGAAAATATTCGCGCAGCAGCTCCTCAACCTTTTCTGTTCCGGCCCCACGGTCAACAATTGAAAAAGAGTCACACTTGGGACACTTGAGATCAAAGGGGATCTGATATGAGCAGTAGTGGCATTTGAGCATATTGTCAAACTTGTGATAGCTGAGAGAAACATCACAAGAGGGACATTTGACCACTTCACCACATTCTGCACACTGGGCATAGGGAGCATAGGCTCTTCTGGAGCGAAAAACCATTACCTGCCCCCCGCTCTCTACCACCCTGCTTATCTCATTGAGCAAACGAATGGAAAAGGGTCCTCTGACATTGCGCAATCTGCGGGCTGCCACCATATCCACAATTTCCACCTCAGCATCCTCCGTTTGATGATACTTTTCCAAAAGATCCACCTGCGCCAATTTGCCGACAGAGACATTGTAGAGCGACTCCAAAGAGGGAGTAGCGCTACCCATCACCAGATTGGCTCCGGTCTGAGAAGCGAGCATCAGTGCAGCATCGCGCCCATTATACCTGGGAGCTGGATCGGACTGCTTATAGGAGGAGTCGTGCTCCTCATCCACCACTATCAAAGAGAGATTGGGCAGGGGCAACAGCAGAGCCGACCTTGTACCAAGCACCACGCAGGGCCTTTCGGCAGCCACCAAGCATTGGTAAATACGTTTTTTTGTAGGTGCGGTCTGTTTTGAGTGATAAGGCAGCAGAGCACTTCCGAAGACCTTCTCGAGCCTTGAGGTTAGCTGTCTGGAGATAGCTATCTCGGGTACGAGAAAAAGCACCGATCCCCCTTTTTCGAGAGCATCCCTCATCAGGTGAAAATAGATTTCCGTCTTGCCGGATCCCGTTACTCCGCGCAAGAGCACTCTGTGACCTTCGGCAAAATGGAGTCTGATAGTGTTGCAAGCCTCCTGCTGGGCAGGAGAAAGGGTGGGAATTGCACCAAAATCGGGCTCTCTGTACTCTTTTTCCGATTTTCTGGAACGCACCTCTATCTGTTTGAGAAAAGCTGTGGAATAGGCTGCCTTAAATACCTCCCCCAAGCTACACATATAATAATCAGCCAAGGCATTCCAGAAATTCAACTGGGCTAAAGTCACCGGAGCCATATCGGGAATAGAATCCACCGCTCTTATCCTGGCTGTGGCCAGATCTGCAGGTGGCTGATGTGAAATGGCGGTCACAATGGCATAACGACTCTTCCCCACTAGCTTTACCTTTACCCAACTACCCACAACAATCTGCTCCTGATACTCTTCGGGCACGGAATAGGACAATTCCCTGCTAAGTTTCAGAGGCAACAGCACCTGCACATATAATCTCTTCTTTTCCATATACAGAAGGCGAAATTAACATTTTTTTTTGCAGATATGGAATAAAAACCTACCTTTGCAGTCCCGT
>JAAZMM010000074.1 GCA_012798805.1 Bacteroidales bacterium | reverse complement strand
ATCCTTGTTGTTAATTTTCAACATTGCCTTGTTTCATCTAATGCACTATGGGGAAACATCTTTATATACTTATATTGTTAACAGGTTTGCTCTGTTCTTCCTGCGTAGAGACTATCTATCCGGAGTCTGTTGAGGAGGCACCGATAGTGGTCAATTGTGTTTTGGATACATCCGACACACAATCGCTTTATTTGGCCTTTTCGAGCAAAGTCGGCGATGCTGATAATTTTACGGTAATCGACAATGCTGATGTGGTGTTGAGAGAAATTACAGCCGGTGATACTATTACTGTGGCCACATTTTCGTTTGAAAGTGACGGTATGTGGAGAACTAAGTTCCGACCTGTAGGTGGGAATGAATATCAACTGCTGATCGACATCCCGGGACAAAAGAAAATAACCGCTACTACCCGCATGCCTGATGTCATAAAAGTTTATTGGCATATATATTCTGCCATAAGTGGCAGTTCCGAAAGCCATGATTCACATTATCCCGGAACATCATATTTTGCTAACTTTACTAACCATACAATATATTTGTATATGTCCGGAAAAGATGATGAAGGAAATACCGTCATTGCTAATGAAATTGCAACAGACCACCTTTTTGAGGATCTTGTCAATATCACGGGAACTCTATTTTTTATGTCCAAACCTGACTATACACCACATTTTTTCTTTTTAGAACCGGTATGGTATCCAACAGTAAACGGAAGAGCTCTCCACAAAAAACATATCAGAATACCTGACCCGGATAAATATGTTAATCCACTTCGTAAGAATGATACTACGATTACCAAAGGCAAGTTTACAGTTGCCACACCGGACACAGTGGGTAAACATATTAATAAACTAAATATTCTTCAGGTTTCCCACGAATTAGATCTCTACTTCAAAAGCGTTCTTACTGAACAGTGCAAACACGAGGTGACGGATAATCTGCTTATCGTGTATGATAGAACCAATATCTACGGCAACGTTACCAATGCCCTCGGGATATTCGGAGCTTACAACAAATATGTACTGCCGTGGTTCCTTCGCGAATCAGACCTGTGGACAATGGAAAATGAATGTTTATGATCAATCTGATAAAAGCACTATGAGAAGAGGGTATTCTATAGTTATATTATTGGCATTTTTCTGTTGCGGAAGCCTCTCCGCTCAGGAAACTGTTCCCATAAGGGATACAATAAAGCAGGCCACCATCATCGACTCGAGGATAATGAAGCAGCAACAGGGTCTGACTACCATTCAGATAGAAGCGATCAAAGGAATAATATCCCCTGCCGGTGAGGGTGATGCTATTAAATTTATACAGACCCTGCCTGGAGTCTCCACAGGTGCGGAGGGCACCTCTTCCTATTATGTTAGAGGAGGCAATTCCGGCAATAATGCCGTTACCTTGGATGGAGTCCCGATCTATGGCATCAGCCACCTTATGGGAATGACCTCAACAATTCCCGCAGAAATTGTGAGTTCAGCCGACTATCGGGCAGGAGGATTTGATGCGGAGTTCAATAATTTCACCTCATCGGTCGTCAATCTGAAGAGCAAAAGCGGAGGATTTGTCAAACCGGAGTATTCCGCATTCATAAACAATATTTTTGCGGGAGCCTCAGCCAATATTCCCCTTTCAAAGGAAAAGGCATCATTGCTCCTCTCAGGAAGATACTCCCCTTTCCAACTCGAGTATAAGGCATTGAAGTCCATTCTTCCCAAGGATAAGCTCCCTTTCGATGAGCTGCAGGCCAATATTTTCGACCTTTATGGAAAGTTTTCATACAGGATTGATGATGCTTCCCGATTTGAATTCTTTCTGTTTGGAACTGAAGATAGCTACGGCTTTGGAAAAGAGGATTTGTCCAAAAATTATCTCAGATGGGGTAATATTGTGAGCAAAGCTGCATACAATCGAAGAACCAAGAGTGGCAGACTCTACGATGCCTCATTGGCCTATAACTACTTTTCCTCGGGCCAGAGACAGGAAGTCTATATGGAAGGGACTTTTAATGAGTTGGCCATCAGATCCGGTCTGAATGAGATTACATTGAACCTGAAAACAGAAAAGGAAAGGCGCGGTCACTCATTTATTACAGGATTGAAGGTGATGTACACCCTGAATGCACCGGGATCTTCAAAACTCTATGAGGGCGAAGGTCTAAATGTGGAAAAAAAGGCCTATGTGAGAAATCCGCACCATTCGATCCTGAATACTCTCTATTTCCAATACTCCACTACGGCTATAAGGAACCTCTTTTTGAAGCTCTCGCTGAAAGCTTCACTTTATGCTCCCGACCTCCAGTCGGAACTCCACACAGAAGGAGGGGTGTTGTTCAGACCCGAAGGAAGCCTCCTTTTAAGTTACATTTTCTCAAAATATCTCCAACTCGAAGCCTCTGTTGACAGAACCGTACAGTTTTATCATATTCTTGAAGGATTGCCGATAGGATGGTCAATGGATCTGATGGTCCCTGCCTGTAAAAAGAACAAGCCGGAAGAGTCAACTCAGTTCTATTTCGGACTAAGCTCGCGTCCGGGCAATCACTATATTTCTCTCGGAGGATACTACAAGTTTATGAATAATCTGGTCTTTTATACCGATGCCACTACTCTGTTCAGCGCTTCCCTCTCCGGATGGAATGACAATATCGAGATGGGAAAAGGCACATCCTACGGCAGCGAGTTCATGTATCGATATACTACCCCTAAAACTCATATCAGAGTTGCTTACACCCTCTCCAAGACCGACAGAACATTCGAAAACATCAATTATGGAGAGAGTTTTCCCGCAAAATTTGACCGTCGCCATATATTGAATCTTGCAGCCTCTTACGGCGGATTCAATAGTGCTTTCACATTGCAGAGCGGCCATTGGGAGAGTGTAAAAACCTCGACTTATCCGGGCCTGCTTCCGGACGGATCCACCATTATCCTCGATTATTTCGGGCGGCCCAACAACTACCGGATGCCAACATACATAAGATGGGATATCGGCTACAGCTTCAAATGGGAACGGCCGAGGGTCAAACACTACCTGAATGTAGGTATCTTCAACGTCCTGAACAGACACAATGCCTTCACGCTCTGGTACGACTCCGAAAACAATAATTGGAAACAACTTTCGTTATTCCCAATCATGCCTTCGTTGAGTTATAGGATTGTTTTTTGAGTGAACTAAGAATTATAACACCCCTTCTTCCACCAACTCTTTACGGAGGCGATGATATTTTTCTAATTTTAGCTTGAGGAGTTCTTCTTGTGATAATTGTTCATAATCGACAATACTTTCCGGTTCGGGCATGGATGTAAATGACTCGAAGCTGATGTCGAAAGAGTCACCGGGGTTCAAGTCGATTGAGTGCCATACATAAGAGACGCCCTTCTTGTCCACGCTGGAAAAGAATAGTCTGAAGCAGTTGTCCTGATAGGTCACAAGGATGCCCGTGCCTCCATCTTCGATAGCGCCGGAGACTTTTTTGCCATTGATCTTAAGTTTAAATCCTTTCATATTGCGCCCTCCCTCTTTAATTCCTCTTCCAACCGTTTGAACTGCTCAAGTTTAGTCATCCTTCGGGTATTATCAGATTGTTCTTTAAGCGGTGCTGAAGGAGCATCAATCTCCTTTATGCTGATTTTAAAGCGATCTCCGATTGTTATAGGAGTGAAATCGTAATAAACAGATTTTATCCCTTTTTCGTAATCGGTGGTTGATGCATATATGCTGTCATTGCCCTTACTATCGTTTACGAATATATTGAGGAGTATCATCCCATCCTTAACCGCGATTTTTTGAATATCGCCATTGTAATCGATTTCAATTCCATTCATATATTAAAATTACTTTAAATATTTATAAAGATAATGAATACTTAGGACCTGGAATTATCTGATTATCATTTTTGACCTCTCTTCCGTAGTTAATTGTCGCCCTGGCTCAGTTGTGGGTGCTGTGGGATTTTGGTCTAATCGAACCGGTCTCTCTTTAAATCGGATTGAGTTCTCCACTTCACGCAATCGACGATCTCTCTCCTGCCATCCCTCTTCGGTAAAAAGCAGTTTGATCCTCATAACGGCTCCATCGACCTGCATAATAGTCAAGTTTGTGCTGTGGGTGTATTCATTGGGAAGCATATCCCTTACTTTTTCGTCGTGGAAATAGTAAGGTTGTATATTAGGCATATCGTAGAAAAATAGCGTATCGGCATTGAACATCTCGCGGGCAGTATGCCCTGCCAATACCGTCACATATTCATGGAAGTCAAGAGGAACGTCGTTTTGGTTTTTCGGATGACGGGCTCCATAAAAGAGGCCTTTTGCTGCACGTAACTCTAGGTAGATTGAGTATCGTGGAGAGCTAACATTTTTGAGCGGTATCGCATCCATGAGAATCAAACAGTCAGCATCCGGATCGGCCTTAAAAATGGGGCCTGATAAACGGCCGGGGCCATTGTAGCTTCCCTCTTTAGTTATGGCACCGGTAACATAAAATAGATCCAAATCAACCCAGTTTGCTGCAGGTTGAAACAAAAGCTCAGATTCTTTCTCTATAAATTCGATATAGGAGGCAGTATTTTTGGCATAAAGCATCTTTTGCGCCAATGCCGGCGAAGTACAGAGCAACATTCCCACCAAAAACAATAAAATTGAGATTTTTTGTTTCATATTATTTAGGATTTATTGTGAATACTATGTTGACATTAACTCTCTGATAGCAACTTGACACAATGACTACATATTATTTAAGCAAACCTACAAAATAACACTCTAAAGGTAAAGAATATTATTCTACAAAATTCACACCCGTACCACTACAAAGAATCCACAAATTCCCCAAAGCGCAAAATTTTCTCGCTATTTGCTTTATTGAAAAGAAGGTGTTCAAAATCTTTTTGCTTTTTCTTCAAGTCAACTGTTTTGAGCAGTTTGGCCGTTGCTTGTTTGAACTCTTGCAAATTGTGTATTCCACAGCGTTTTGAAAGAAAGTCGTAATCAGGCTTTGACTGTGAAAGTAAAAACATCAAGTCGTAAAAATCACGTCCTTTGGCACGGGATAACATTGTAGCTATATTCATGCTACATAAAACTCCATCAGAGGGAACGGGAAACGGGAAAAAGAATCCACAACCTTTGATATTCGTCATAACGTGAGGGTATGAAATCCCCTGATCCTGGCTTTCAATTTTTATCAAAAAACGCTCTTCTTTATAACCGCTCAATCCCAAATCAAACAATAATTCAGGAAAATAAATATTCCTTCTAAATGCTGTCAGTTTCGGATTCTCTTTATCCCTGACTTCCACACTAAGACCGGAACGTTCTAAAAATTGAATTATACCATTTGTCATTTCAATAAATTCCTCTTTTGAGAACTCTTTACAATCGAAATCCAAACCTTCTGAAAAACGATCTATTCCTTTGACCAAACGAAGGTTCGTTCCTCCGATAAAAGCCATCTTTCGGACACTTGGAGTAGATGAAAGATAATCCAGAATCATCAATTGCAAATACTCTTTCAGCATATATTTATCAAATCCCGAATCCCCACGGATTTGAGCCGGGAAAAAATTTCTGATTTGTTCAATCCGTATCATAAATCGTAAGTCTTAAATAGTAAATTTACTCTATTGTCAAGTGCCTTGCTTTGAAACTTTGCGCAATATTCCATCAGTAAATCCTTATTCAATTCTTGGTGTAGAAAATAATCATCCAAACGCAATTCTTCCAACTCCTGTTCCGTATTATAAAAGGGATAGAGGTATAGCAAATCCAGCAAGGCCTTCTCCGGCGTGGCAAACCGTATGGTGCGGTTGTCTGCCATTGATTTTAAATCATATCCAAACATTAAATTTTCTTTGACTGTTTTATAGGAATATTCGCCAAAATCATTGGCAAATGATGCCGTTTTCAGTGATGTTACACTGGTAATCTGCACCACAGCTTCCGGTATCAACCCATAGAAAGATAATGCCGTGTGCAGACTAATATAAGAGGGGTGATATATCCTATTGGCGAAATAGAGAGGATAATCAGGCTTGCTCTTATATTCTGAGAAAGCGTAATATCCTTGTCTCAGCCGGATAAGATAGCCTTTTTTCACCCATCGTGTAAGGTTGTTCCGGTCAAAATCGTGCTGCCATGCATATACCTGATTGATATTGAAGCATGCCAACTCAAATAGCTGCGCTCTAAACTCAAGAAATGTCATCTCTTATTCTATTTCTACTACGCAGCAAATATAGTGCGTTTTAGAAATAAAACAAAAAAGAAATATTCACTTAACCATATTACTAAAACAACATCAGCCCTGAAAACATCAAATTTTTCCAGGCTGATGTCAATTAAAGTGTAAAGATATTTCAGAACATGACAGGTATTATCAATTAATCGGAGGCTCAGAACTATTTAGTTAGAATAATACCTGGCGATCGCTTAGGAACTGTCTCTAACTTTACCGGTCTGTTTTTAAATCTGATTGCTGTTTCCACTTCACGCAGTCGACGCTCTCTCTCCTGCCATCCAAATTCGGTAAAGAGTAGTTTAATCTCCATAAATACATCGTTTTGAGTAATCCACAGAGTGGTGCTATAGGTGTATTCATGCGGAACTATCTCATTAATTTGTTTGTTGACAAAATAGTAGGGTTGCGAGTTTGGCAGATCATAGATAAATAAAGTATCGGCATTGAACATCTCTCTGGCAGTCCGTCCTGCTATCACTGTCACATACTCATGAAAATCAAGAGGAACATCATCTTGATTCTTCGAATTAAAAGCACCAAAATAGAGTCTTTTACTCGTACGTAACTCCATAAGGATTTGACCGCGTGGAGAGTGTTTATGCATTAGAGTTGGTAATGCACTGAAGAGAATCAAACAATTTGCATCTTGGTCGGACTTAAAAACCGGACCAGAGAAATTAGCTGCGCCATATTCCGGCTCTTTTGTCATGCTCCCAATTACATTGAATAAATCTAAATCAATCCAGTTAAGTGCAGGTTGGAACAACAAGTCACATTCTTTATCAAGGTATTCTATATACGAAGCCGTATTTTTTTCATACGGAAAATCATTTTGTGCTAATATTGGCGAAGCCGTCAATAAAAGGCTTGCCAAAAGGGGTAGGAATGAAAAATTATGATTCATATAGACTTGGATTTATTAATAAATTATAGTGCTACCGCTGGCCCCACCATAAATATAGATACCATCTGTGATGGATTGATAAAATTTATATGATTATTGTTCTGTGCATCTGTGCTAATTATAGTATTCGACTCTGCATCATACACTACTGCATTCACAGCGTGACCTGTATTATCACTTGTTTTAAACCATATCAATGCATTATGTAAAACGATATCGTCTCCTTCTGGATCGAAAATTGATGAATCACATTCGTATACATATGGATAAAAATGATGTACAATGTCAGCTAAAGCATCTTCTGGAACCCCGTCGAAATAACCCAACGAGTATATATAGCTTAAAGCTTGCTCATATGTTACACCCCCATTCCTGCCAAAGCATGAGCTACACAGTTTTTGGGACCATCATCTGGTGGTAAAGGATATTGTGATTTTGTAGATAAAAAAGTAGAATCTACGGAGCAAAGGTCTGAATAAATTATTTGATTTGTGTGTTCATATCCGGCTTTAACAAATTTAAATAATTCTTCTGAAATATTAATTTGAGCACCTGAAGTTTGCTTAATAGTGTAAAAACCATATTGATCTCTTGTTATATCAAGCCGTTGGATTGCTTTGCCTATTAATTTAAAATCTTTTTCAGACATCTTTGAAATGTCATAGGTTGACAATTCAAGTTGTTCCGTCAATATGTGATTTGTAATGTCTTGTTTTTCACAGCTACAAATAGCAATTAGTAAAGCAAAAGCGAATGTGAAGAAACGTAGTTTTTTGTATTGTCTCATAATTAAAAAAGTTTTAAATAATTATTTTAATTGTTAGTTAAGTTTATTGCTGCCCAAAAAAATCATGGCAACAAGGATAATCAATTGTTGAATTTTTACTGCAGTATTTCAAATTGATTTTCAATGCAAAGTTAAGGCACTCTTAATTGGATTCAGCAATGAAAAGCCTTTCATTTACTAAAATAAAAACGGCCTCAGAATGCGATCTGAAGCCGTTTTATAGCAGTGAAAGATTTCAAAAATCTTTCAAGATCACAAATGCCTGATTTTCAGCGCATTACACAACGCAAAAACCAACAAATGAAAGACGCCAGCAAAGCGCTGATTATCCAACAATTATGAGAGCAGGGAAAGAAATTGTTCTTGATATGGACTTTCTGTCTCGCTAATCTCTTTTTTCAGACGATGCTTTATGAGATAAATATTGTCTTTTGAATAATCATATAGAATGCTGCTTATGGTAGCTGCATTGAAGCCGGCAAAGAGGAAACTGGCAAGTTGATAGTCCCGATCTTTCTTGTTTGGAAATGTTTCTCTATAATGGATCATAACATTATTAAGAGAATCGTTTAGAACTTTTTCAAACTCCTGCTGACTTTTCTCGTCATTCTGAATTCCCTGCACTGCCTTCTTGATTTCCTGATACAAACTAGTATCCTTTTCTTTCGTAAAGTTGTGCAACAATTCATTTATACGACCCAATTGCTTAAAGTGAGTCTGACAAATCTTGATGTATTGGCTTCGGATTTGCGTCCTATCATCATTAGCCTGATTATAATCTGATGAAAGAGAGTGTAAAGATTCAAGTAAAGAATAGTACTCTTCCACCATTCTCCTCTTCTTTCTTTTATAAAAGAATAGACCGCCTACTAACAAAACGAAAAACAGAAAAATGGAAACAACCAAAAGCACACGCTGCTTTTGTACCCTCAATTGCATCTCTACTTGCTCTTCTTTAAAATAATCTCTTTGAGCGTGAAGCGCAGACTGCCTTAAAATGCGAGCGACATTTTCTGCCTGAACTTCGGAGGCAAGTAAAATATAGTCATAAGCAGTAGCAAAATTACCCAAATACGCATCTGCGCGGCCTCGCCAAGTCTTATATGTTAACGATTCGTCGTCATCCGTAACCTCAAGTTGCTTAAAAATAGCATTTGCTTGCTCTTTTTTTCCAACACGCAACAGAGAGTATGCATAAGCTCCCCAATGGTTGCGCATTCGCAATTCTCCTGAACTTCTTAGGGATTCTTCAAATAATCTTACGGCAGATTCGTAATCATCATACTGCAGCAATTGTAGAAGAGCATAATCTGAAACTATTGTGGAGTAGAGATATGATAAAGAGAGAACATTTTTATCATCCAATAGAAGCCTATAGAGAGAATCCGCTTCTGAGTAGCGCATTAAATTGGTTAGATCCTGTGCCATACGGAATCGGGAGGCATTCAAACCCAATGTGTCTCCTAATTTTGAATAAGTTTGGAAAGCCAGCTCTGAATATCTTAACGCATCCTTATTAAGGTAGCTTGCAGAATAAGTTCCTGAAAGGGAGATATAAATTAGCGCTTTAAAATTCTCTTCTGCTTTTTCGCCTGCATATTTTTCAGCTTTGAGAAAAGAAATGTTAGCCAAAGCATAATCACCGCAATTCTCCTGAATTCTCCCATAATAATACCAGGCCTTTGCTCTGCGAACATCATAGGGATGGCGATCATAATAGGTTAATGCCGGCATCACAACACTCACGTCAGTGGTATCAATCCAATTTTTATCAAGAGCAATAGTGTGAAGCAGCGAGTAATGGGCGCGAAGACTGCGAGAATTGAGCGTAGTAGTGTCAATATCACTGATAACAGCAAGGGCGCTGTCAGGCCTCACCTTAATATAGGTCTCAATATCGTCGAGAATTGATGCAGTAGTGCGGTCAGCACAAGAAACGAGAAAAGTAAGAACCAGCGACAGAATTACTATTAATATATGACGAAAGTTAAAACAACCGAGCATATATACTTAGGTTATGGGTGTTTACACAAAGGTAATCAAAAATTATTAAGTTCTAACCATCACAATAAACATCAATCTCAGATCATTCCCTTATACCAATCTCACTAAACCTCGGATGGATATATGTTTTTGATTTCACTCCGCACCCCGTAACTCTACAACCTACAACACTTACCACGCAGCTCGCAACACGCAATGCGCACCCCGTACCATTACCCACTACAGACTATTAAACACTCCTGCGAAGAGCATTACGCCGGAGGTTTTTTCGACTATGGTATAAACAAAGGGGTGATCTGCGTAAAAATCGACTATTTTTTCAGGTTGGGGCCCCGTTGAGGTAAATCCGATCATTACAGCTGTCACAGCTGCCGCCTCTGTGCCCCATTCAGCGACATTGATACGAGCCTTTTGGATAACTCTATCTATATAAAAACTTTCGCTACCCGGACTATGAAGCAATTTGTCCAATTGAGCCTTCCCGGGATCAAAAGCGCGACGAATACCCAATGCAATCAGAGTATTGTTGAGAATGTATTTGTTCTCAACTTCAAACTTGGGAAGTCTGACACGAACAAGGGCATCCTTCGACATTGACGAGAGAGCCTTGGACCATTTCTCCTGAGTCATATATGAGAGCAGACGCTCCACCCCGTTTTTGCCCTTTGAGTCGGGCAAAATGATATACATTACATAATTGCCATGTGCGTAAGGAAGCTCCAAAATCTTATTATCGCCCATTTTTCCATAGCGCAGATACTTGCCGGTAGTCATATAATCGACCTTGCTTTGCCCTCCGCCATCCAGATAGAAGGGTTGAGACTTCAATGTGGCCTCTTTCAAGAACATTGACTCTCCATCCACCTCACTCCATTTTGATTTGAAATAGAGTGCATTTAGAATTGCAGCCGCAAAATTATTCGGAATATCTCGTTCGTTCAAAAAGGGAGAGATAAATCCATTGGTATTGCGATGCGCCCACTCATTGATCCGGTCAACCACAACCTTTTTATTGGTAACTTTCAAATACTCAACGGGAGCATAGTAAACCTTTTCCGCTGTTTTACGGAAGTCATTATGAACGCGGAACCGATCATTTACAACTACCGCATTGACCAACTTCACTTCAACAGAGTCATCCAGTGCAGGTAGCTGTTTAAGCAAAAGATTGCAATAATCGTTAAGTGCCTTTTGATCTTCTCCATACCCCAGCGTATTAACAATCTCCGCAGCCGTCTCACCGCTGGCCCCATTTGCAGTAAGCGCAAGAGCATATTGCAGGCTGAGAGGAGAGAAGATGACATTCTTTTTCTCCTGCTCATAAATAGCCTTTAAGCTCTTTATCGCAAAATTATTACCGGCACCTACATAGGCTTTTTGTTCCTCATTCAATGTCACTTTTGATATAATTCCTTCCAAATAGGGAGGCTCAATATCAATAGGATCTATACGATTTTTATCACATGCCGAAAAGCTTAAAGCAGCAATTAAAAGAAATAATATTGTTTTTGTCTGTTTCATAATCAATAATGTACTTAGATTTTTAAAGATATTAGTTTCCGTCTAAATACATATACGCAGCAACTCACGAAATACTTCCATTACCGAGCAATAATAATGGCGTACCCCGCAACATGTAACGCGCAACGCGCACCCCGCTCAAAAAAGTCCGAAAAGACGGGCATCTATACGATTGGTAATGGAGGCAAAGTCTTCGGGCCGATTTTCAAAATCAAGATTGTCGGCATCGATGATAAGCACCTCGCCCTGATATTCAGATATCCATTTCTCATAGCGCTCATTGAGGCCGCCAAGATACTCCAGACTCATACTTTGCTCATAATCGCGTCCCCGTTTCTGGATTCGACTGACCAAATGAGGAATTGAAGATCTGAGATAGATAAGCAGGTCGGGCAATTTGATCATTTTTACCATCACCTCAAAAAGATCCATATAAGCATCGAAATCACGCTGGGTAAGATTGCCCATCGCTTTATTATTGGCCACAAAGACATAGACTCCCTCAAATATGGTCCTGTCCTGGATGATAACTTCATCACTATTGGCAATCTCCATAAGATCCTTAATTCTCTGAGTGAGAAAATAAACCTCGAGATTGAATGACCAACGTGGAATATCCTTGTAATAATCTTCAAGATAGGGATTGTAGGTAACGGCCTCATATTTGGGCGTCCAGCCATAATGCTGCGCCAACATCCGGGTAAGTGTGGTCTTACCGCTTCCAATATTTCCCGCTATACCTATATGCATTGCTCGCTCTGTTTGTGACGGCAAGTTAGCACTATTTTTTGAATAATCCGTAGAGAGAGCTGCCGGAACCCGACATCGAAGCATAAACAGCACCTCTGGCATAGAGGGCCTCTTTTTCAGCCGCGAGGCCGGGATATTTGAGGAAAAGCGATTCCTCGAAATCATTTTTGAGCAATCCGCGCCACTCTTCCACAGGTTTTTTAAGAATTTCGAGGATCGACACTTCCGGCTTTCGGGGAGTTACTCCGGCATAGGCCTCCTTTGTGGAAATAAAAATATCCGGAGTCACCACTTCGATGCGGTAATCATCGAGAGCTATTTCCACGGGAGAAAGCACCTCGCCGCGGCCGGTGGCAAACATCGGACGATTGTATATGAAGAAAGGGCAATCACTACCGAGTGAAGCAGCATGACCTGCCAGCACCTCATCAGTAAGTCCGAGCGAAAACATCCTGTTGAGCAGGATCAGAGTAGCGGCGGCATCGGAAGAACCACCGCCAAGGCCGGAGCCGACAGGGATTTTTTTATAAAGATGAATAGCCACAGGCGGTATGTCATAAATCCCCGCCAACAGACGATAAGCCTTTACGCAGAGATTTTCCATCGGATCGCCATCGAGAGGTATGCCATAGAGATGAATCGAAAGTTCATCGGCATAGAGTACTTCCAACACATCGCTATATTCCGGACAGGGCACTAATAAAGTCTCGATATTGTGAAAACCGTCAGGACGCTTCTCAATTATATCGAGACCCAGATTGATTTTCGCATTCGGAAAAAATATCATCTAAGCTCGTTGTAAAAGTTTTATGCTAGTTGCACTTGGAGTAGCCGCAGTCGATGCATACCAGACATCCCTCCTGATAAACGAGGTTTTTGCTGGCGCAATTGCCGCATTTTTGGCCGGTTTCATCACGGGTACCGTCAGGAATATAACGCTTGAGCGCCCTCTCAACTCCATTTTTCCAGGTGTTGATGGACTCGCTGTCAAGCTCGAGACCCTGAACGAGGTTTAGAATGTCAACGATAGGCATACCGTTGCGGATAACTCCTGAGATTAGCTTTGCGTAATTCCAGAACTCTTTATTGAACATATGGGAAATACCTCCGAGCACGCTCGGATAACCAAGAGCATCGACATAATGGAAATCATATCTCGACTTACCGCTCTTCAGATCTTTCTCCTTGACAATCCAGCCTCTTTCAATAGATCTGGGAATTATTCTGGTATCTTCATCCACGATACCTGTGAAAATCTCATAAGGCTGTCCATTGAGTTTGCCCACAAATGCAATCCATTTCTCCGACCTGTTGCGGAAACGAATAATATCTGCCTCAAGTGTCTTGGGACGCTTCTTAGGCTTTAGCACGGGAGTTTCCTTGGTGGTAGAAACAAGCACCCCGGAACGACTCCCTTCACGATAAACGGTAATACCTTTACATCCCGATTCCCAGGCGGCCTTATAAACCTCTGCAACAGTCTCCTCCGTAATATCTTCGGGAAGATTGACGGTAACGCTGATGGAGTGATCCACCCATTTCTGGATCTCACCCTGCATCCTTACCTTTGACACCCAGTCGATATCATTGGCTGTGGCCTTGTAGTAAGGGGATTTTTTGAGAAGGTCCTCAAGTTCTTCTTCACTCATTTCCAGCACCTGATCTTTTTCGTAACCATTGATCGTGGCCCAGGTAATAAACTTGTGATGGAATACGAAATATTCTTCAAAACAGTCCCCCATATCATCCCTATAGGATATTTTGACATTCTGATCGTTGGGGTTGACTTTCTTGCGACGCAGATAGAAGGGTCTGAATACAGGCTCTATGCCCGAAGTAGTCTGGGTCATCAGACTGGTGGTGCCGGTAGGGGCAATAGTCAACATGGAGATGTTGCGACGACCCGACTTGATCATACGTGCATAAAGTTCAGGATCTTCCGTCCTGATGCGGATGATCATAGGATTGTTGATCTCTTTTGAAGCCTCATATATAGGAAATGCACCACGCTCTTCAGCCATGATTACTGACGATCTGTATGCTTCTACAGCAAGTGTTTTTTGCACCTGTACGGCAAACTCTATAGCCTCCATAGAGCCATAGGTAAGTCCCATAGCCGCCAACATATCACCCTCACCCGTAATGCCGAGTCCAGTCCTGCGTCCACCCAGAGACTTCTTGCGGATCTTCTCCCAAAGCTCATGTTCGGTCCTCTTAACATAATCCTCCTCGGGATCGGATTTGATTTTGGCCAGGATAAGGTCGATCTTTTCCATCTCGAGATCAATCAGGTCATCCATCAAACGCATCGCCTTGGCACAATGCTCCTTGAAGAGAGGGAAGTTGAATGTAGCCTTGGAAGTGAATGGATTCTCAACATAAGAATAGAGGTTGATGGCAATCAGACGACAGGAATCGTAAGGACAAAGCGGGATCTCGCCGCAGGGATTTGTACTGACGGTCCTGTAGCCTTTATCAGCATAACAGTCAGCCACGGATTCCCTTAAAACGGTATCCCAAAAAAGAACACCGGGTTCTGCGCTCTGCCAGGCATTGTGAATAATCTTTTTCCAAAGAGCTGAGGCATCGATCTCCTTGACCACCTTTGGCTTTTTGCTATATACGGGATATTGCTGGATATATTTATTTCCCGAAAGAGCCGCGCGCATAAATTCGTCATCTATCTTGACGGAAACATTGGCACCGGTCACCTTGCCCTGATCCATCTTTGCATCAATAAAATGTTCAGCATCGGGATGCTTGATGGAAATTGTAAGCATAAGTGCCCCTCTGCGACCATCCTGTGCCACCTCTCTGGTGGAGTTGGAATATCTCTCCATAAAAGGAACCACACCTGTCGATGTCAGAGCGCTGTTGAGTACGGCACTACCTGTAGGCCTTATATGAGAAAGGTCGTGCCCCACACCACCTCTGCGTTTCATCAGCTGTACTTGCTCTTCGTCAATCATCAAAATACCACCATAGGAATCTGCCGGACGCTCATGGCCTATCACAAAGCAATTGGAAAGCGAGGCCACCTGATGCTCATTGCCAATACCGGTCATCGGACCACCCTGGGGAATCACATACTTGAAGTCCTCGAGCAACTTATAAATCTCCGACTCCGTCATCGGATTTGGATATTTCTTCTCTATCCTCGCAAACTCCGACGCCAGACGTTTGTGCATATCAACGGGAGATTTTTCATAAATATTACCAAAAGAGTCTTTTAGGGCATATTTGTTTACCCATACATTGGCGGCCAGCTCATCGCCCTTGAAATATATTTTGCTCGCAGCAAGAGCTTCATCAAAAGAGTACTTCATGATTGACATTTATGGTTTTAGATAAGTTAAGAGGGAGCAAATCTCCCTCTGACATTATTGTGGGGCCAATAATGCTGTTTACATATGTAAATTCCGGTACGCAAGTTACAGTAAATTGCATCGGCCTTAGTGAGATTATTAACATAGTTATCAACAAAGTTATCAACAATTTTTACAATTACTTCTATTTCTTACTGTTACATTACTATGACATTTTTTTTGTATTTTTGTGAAAATTCCAAAACCTTATGAGCACGACACGTACTGAAATCTCATCGATCGGTAAGGAAAAATTTATTGATCTTCTTTTCGAAAATAGCGGATATACCAATGAACGCACCATAAGACTCTCTACAAAAGGAGAGTATTGCACTTCACATAAAATTCTCCTTGAGGGAGTCAATTTTGACCTGGTCTATACTCCTCTCAAACATCTCGGGTACAAAGCTGCCCTTTGTGCATTAGGAGAAATTTATGCACTATTGCGCCAACCTATTTCGCTCTCCCTCAACCTTGGGGTTTCGAGTCGTTTCTGTGCGGAAGATATTACCATTCTCTGGACAGGCTTCGTGACCGCAGCCAGAGAGCACTCCATAAAGCATCTCTCCCTCGATCTCAACCCTTCTGTCACCGGACTCTGCATCAGCGTTTCCTCCGCCGGACTCCAGAAAAAGAGCATCATAGCCAAAGTGCCGGCACCCAAAAATATGGACCTCATTTGCCTCACAGGGCATATTGGAGCTGCATATATGGGACTGCACGTACTTGAAAGAGAGAAAGTATCCTTTATAAAAGAGAGTTCACAACAGCCCGACCTTACAGGATACAAAGATATTCTTGCTGCCTACCTCAGCCCGACAATCAACCCCTCGATAGTAACCAGATTTATAAAAGAGGAGATCTATCCCTCCGGCGGATATTTCCTCACCAAAGGTCTGGGCGCAGCAATGCTGGATCTTGTAAAAGATAGCGGCTTTGGAGCCAAAGTCTATCTCGAGAGGATACCCCTCTCTTCAGAGAGTCTTAAGATGGCGCAAGAGATTAATATGGATATGATCACCGCTGCAATCAACGGCGGGGATGATTACAAATTCATCTTCACTGTACCTATCGAAAAACACGATGTGATCCGCAAGGAGTTTCAGGATTATGATATCATCGGACATCTTGCGCGTCCGGAAGTGGGGGCTGTACTAGTCACTCCTGAAGGCTCCGAGCTGACTGTCCGCGCACAGGGCTATGAAGCTGCAGAGGATTAGCAGCAACGCACTTGATTGTGAAAAAGCGCCGGATTGACTGCAACACTGGGGATTATTAAGCCCCACAGAATTAGCAGCAGTTCCTGATGCAGGTGCTACAATGTGAAAATTCACCGCGAAGACGTCTTTCCACCAGGCTTAACATCCTTTCACGAAGTTCCGTATTGGAAATTTTCTCCAGCACTTCGTGCGCAAATGCCTTTTGCTGAAGAAGGCGGGCTTCTGCTTCAGGTATGCCCCTGGTCCGCATATAGAAGAGTTCGTCATCATTTAAACGCCCTATGGTGGCTCCATGGCTACATTTGACGTCATCAGCATAGATCTCAAGCTGAGGCTGTGTGTAGGCTTTTGCTTTGTCTGAAATGAGCAAATTGTGGTTGGCCTGGAAAGCCTCCGTCTTCTGTGCATCCGGCGCAACTTTGATACGACCGTAGAAGTGGGCTACACCTTCGTCATCGAGTATGCCTTTAAATAGCTGTCCGCTGGTACATTCGGGGACAAGGTGATTCAGAGAGATTTTGTAATCCATCAGTTGCTTCGAGTCGGTAAGGTAGAGTCCTGCCAGATCACATTGCGCATGCCGTTCGTTAAGATTGAGGAGGATCTCGTTGCGGATAACCCCACCGTGGAGCGAGAGAAAGACCATTTTAAGGAAGGCTCCCGCAGCAACATTGATCTCGTATGTAGTATTGTGCTCCGCATTGTTGTGCTCATTCTGCATAATGTAAAACTCCGCAGAAGCCTCTTTATCTACTGTTATGGTGACTTTTTCCGTGGTTCTGAACCTATCCGGTGAGAAGGTGTGGGAACATTGGATTATTCTGCCCACGGAACCTTTCCCGAAGTGAAAGTCCTGTTGGGTCGAAAGGTGCTCTTTGTAGGATTTGTGGCGCACGGAGATGATCTGGAGCATCTCTTTCATAATCTCTCCCTCTTCGAGACGAAGAGAAAATGGGGTTTGGCCACCCTGAACCTTTCCATTTACAATGAAGAGCTGCCGCGTCTCTTTCAGAGGCACTTTACATCTAAATTCGCTGGTGAAAGCGGGTGTATATATGTAGTTCTGTTTCATTGTTCGTTTATCAACCAATCGTAACCGCGATTTTCGATTTCCCGTGCAAGTTCACGGCCTGCACTTTTAATGATGCGGCCCTTATATAAAACATGGATAAAGTCGGGTACAATGTAGTCAAGCAAACGCTGGTAGTGCGTGATGACAATGGTCGCATTTTCCGGGGTTTTAAGACGATTAATGCCACCTGCAACCACACGGAGCGCATCAACGTCAAGCCCAGAATCGGTCTCATCAAGGATGGCGAGTTTAGGCTCGAGCATGGCCATCTGGAAAATTTCATTACGTTTTTTCTCCCCTCCGGAAAATCCCACATTGACACCTCTGGAAGTGAAACTACTATCCATATCGACATAGGCCATCCTTTCACGCATCAATTTCAGGAAATCAGCTGCACTCAGCGCGGGAAGTCCCTTTCTTTTGCGATGCTCATTTATAGCAGTCTTGATGAAATTTATATTTGTAACTCCGGGGATCTCAATAGGATACTGGAATCCAAGGAAAACACCGGCCCAGGAACGCTCTTCGGGAGAGAGACTCAACAAATCTTCTCCCTCGAAAAGTATCTCTCCCTCCGTTACTTTGAATTCCTCTCTGCCCGCAAGTACTGCGGAAAGGGTGCTTTTACCGGAACCATTGGGGCCCATAATGGCGTGCACTTCACCCGGTCGTACCTCAAGGTTGACACCTGAAAGGATCTCACGGTCATCTATGGAGACTTTGAGCCCACTTATTTTGAGCATAATGTTGTCGTTGTTCATATATTATTTCTTTTCTTTTTTGTACAATTTAAACCAGTGATAGAGTGAAACCAGACCATTGATAAGGTAGAGTGCACTCACAATCGGCATAAAGATGTGGCCTACTGAGATATGAAGCACTATCTGCGTAATGTTGACAAAGAGCCAGGCAATCCAGCAATCCCATTTCTTTTGAGCAGAAAGAAACTGCGCCACAAGTATCAATACCGTCACACAGGCATCCAGATAGGGTATCGGATCCGAAGGAAATACTCCCACAAACCACCTTGTGCCCAACTGTTCCAGAAGCCATCCCCATACTATTGCCAAAACAAAGATTGAGGCTATGGTTATTATTCTCTGCCGCCAGGTAAGCATGGTTACCTTAAGGGCTTTCGGGTCTGAAGAGCTCTCTTCTCCCTTTTTGGGATGGGTCCACCTGTAATGGCCCAAAATATTTATAGCAAGGGAGATCGGCTGAAGAATGATGCTCGCATAGAGATTTTTATTCCAGAACATCAGGAAAAGGAGGGCTGTGTAAAAATAGCCCACCCAAAAATTATATTTGCTGTTGCGGCCGGCCAGAAAGACACAGGTAAGACCAAATATCGAAGTGACAAGGTCGATCAACAGCACCGGCACATCTCCGGCAATAGTAAAAAGCGTAAAATTGATTATCTCTTTCATTATCCTACACTCCCTTCAAGTGATACCTGTAAAAGTTTCTGCGCCTCAACGGCAAATTCCATCGGCAGATGATTGAGTACCTCCCGGGCATAACCATTGACGATAAGTCCTATCGCATCCTCCTCGGGAATACCTCTCTGGCGACAGTAAAAGAGCTGATCTTCGCTGATCCGGGAGGTAGTAGCCTCGTGTTCTATTACGGAGCTGCGATTGTCGCTCTCAATGACGGGAAAGGTGTGAGCACCACATTTATCTCCGAGCAGCAAAGAGTCGCACTGGGAGTGATTGCGCGCTCCGCTGGCATTGGGGGCCACTTTCACCAAACCTCGGTAACTGTTCTGACTATATCCCGCTGAAATACCCTTACTTACAATACGGCTGACGGTATTTTTACCCAGATGGATCATCTTGGTGCCGGTATCAGCCTGCTGACGGTTGTTTGTCACCGCCACCGAATAGAACTCCGAAATGGAATTGTCGCCTTTAAGTATGGTGCTCGGATATTTCCATGTAATGGAGGATCCCGTTTCGACCTGTGTCCAGAAAAGACGACTGTTCGAGCCCTTACAAATCCCCCTCTTGGTAACGAAATTATAGATACCCCCCTTGCCATCTTTATCGCCGGGGTACCAGTTCTGAACGGTCGAATATTTGACCTCTGCATCACGCTCCACAATGATTTCTACCACAGCCGCATGAAGCTGCGCCTCATCGCGGATGGGAGCCGTACAACCCTCCAGATAGCTCACATAAGAGCCTTCATCCGCCACTATCAGAGTCCTCTCAAACTGTCCTGTACCTCTGGCATTTATTCGGAAATAACTCGAGAGCTCCATCGGGCACCTCACCCCTTTGGGAATATAACAGAAGGAGCCATCGCTGAAGACCGCAGAGTTGAGCGCTGCATAAAAATTGTCGCCTATGGGCACTACCGTTGCCAAATATTTACGCACAAGGTCGGGATAGTCCCTCACTGCTTCCGAAAAGGAGCAGAAAATGATTCCCTTCTCTGCAAGGGTCTCCTTGAAGGTGGTTTTGACTGAAACGGAGTCAAAGACGGCATCTACTGCCACTCCGGCAAGTATATTGCGCTCATGCAACGGGATACCGAGCTTATCAAAAGTGGCTTCGAGCTCGGGATCTATCTCTCCCGAATCGCTTAAGGACTTCGGAGCAGCATAGTATATGATATCCTGGAAATCAATTTCCGGTATTTCAAGATGGGCCCATGTGGGCAAAGCCATCTTCTGCCATCTGGCAAAAGCCTTGAGGCGAAACTCGAGCATCCACTCCGGTTCCTCCTTTTTGCGGGATATCATACGGATTATATCCTCATTCAATCCCTTGGGAAAAAACTCTTGCTCAAGATCGGTTTCAAAGCCGTGCAAATACTCTTTACCGGTGATTTCTTCTAAGACTTTCCTCTCTTCTTCCATTATTTTTAAAAAATTTCAACTTTTTTACATTACTGATGCAACGTTTTTGCCATTTCTTGCATCTATATAGTAGGTTTAGGTTTTAGTACACAAGGAAAGGGGGTTGATTCCGGCAGAGGGTCAGCCCTTTTTTTTGCATACACCCCTTAATTTGCTGCGCGTGAAACCACCGCAGCGAGATATCCTATCAATCCTACACCACCCGCGATAATCAAAATATCACTCCATCTTATCACCACGGGATAATATTCAACAATAAAATTGCCGGGCATCCTCACAAGCCCCACTTTCTGCTGCAACAGGCAGACCAAAAGTCCAACGGCGATACCCACCACAATGCCAAGTAGCGAGATCATCCATCCCTCCTTGACGAAAATCTTCTTGATCAGTCTATCATCAGCTCCCATCGACTTCAATATCTCTATGTCATCGCGTTTCTCAATGATAAGCATTGAAAGCGAGCCGAAGATATTGCACGAAATAATAATCATCACAAAGAGCAAAATGGCATAAATTGCAATTTTCTCGTAAGAGAGAAGTTTATAGAGGGACTCATTTTGCTGTTGCCTGTTTTTAACTATAAAAGAGTCGCCCAATGCCGCACTCACCCTCTTCTGAAAACCCGCTGTTACCACTCCATTTGGCGCAATGACGCTGGAATCGGCATATATCTCGACCGATGTCACCTCTTCCTCATACTCAAGCAAAGAGCGTAGGCTCTCAACCGGCAGAAACATATATTTCTTATCAAAATTCTGGTCAAGAGAGATGATGCCACCGGGGAAAAGCCGTTCACTGCGAAGCGAAGCAAAAGGATTGACCGGCGACACATTGGCCATTCGCGAAGGAAAATAAATATCCATCGGAGCGACAAAGGATATCCTCAAACCAAGTTCATGGGCAAGCGTGCGACCGATGACCACCTGCTTCAGAGCACCAAACTCAAGCTCAAAATTCCCTTCCACCACATAATCTTTCAGCCCCGTAGTACTTATATAGACCGAATCGACTCCTCTGGCGGTAGCTACGATATTGTTGTCTCCATACCTTACAAACACATTCTCCTCCAGCACCTCACAAAACGAGATAACCGCATCATCACTCTTAATTTTTTCAAACCCTTCACTATCAGTTGTAAAAACCTTTCCCTCAGCGGGAATTACCAGGAGGTCGGGAGTATAACTGTTGTAAAGTGTACGTATGATCGAGTCAAAACCGTTGTATATCGACATTATCACCACCAGGGCAGCACAACCTATAGCTATGCCGGCCGCAGAGATACCTGATATGATATTGATCACATTGTGGGATTTCTTTGCGAAGAGATAGCGCCTGGCAATGAAAGTCGAGAGGTTCATTACTCCTGTTTGAGCAATTCGTCTATATGATTGACATAATCGAGCGAATCATCCAAAAAGAATGAGAGCTCCGGCACAACCCTCAACTGTTTGGCCACAAGTTTGCCCAGTTCTCCGCGCAAACTTCTGTTCTGAGAGTTGATGATTTCCATTACTTTTTCACTCTTATCGGAAGGAAATATGCTTACATATACTCTTGCCAGCGAGAGGTCTGGAGTCATCCTCACACCGCTCACCGTCACCATAGCCCCGTCAAAGGCAGCCATACCTTTGCCTCTGATGATCTCAGCCAGATCTCTCTGGATCTGCCTTGCCACCATACGCTGTCTTTTGCTTTCGTGTTCCATAACCTTTCTGTTTTAATCTGTTATTAATGCTATTCAAATTTAAGGATAAAATAATTCTTCTTACCCTTCTGAACCAAAATATATTTGTCGTCAAGCAGGTGCTCCGCTGTCAACGTTAAAGCGATATCGGTCACCTTTTCCTTATTGATTGAAAGACCACCGCCCTGAATCATCTTGCGACACTCTCCCTTGGAGGGAAAAACGGAGCTCTCTACCGCCAACATTTCGATAATATCGGAGGGTAGCTGCTCCTTGCTGAGCTCAAATTGGGGTACTCCCTCAAACACCGAAAGAAATGTCTGCTCGTCGAGTGCCATCAGAGCCTCCGAAGTAGCATTTCCAAAAAGAATATTAGAGGCATCTACAGCTTTAAGATACTCCTGCTCTCCATGTACCATCACGGTAACCTCTTTTGCAAGTAGCTTCTGCAAACTTCTCCGGTGAGGAGCCTTCAAATGCTCTGCTATAGCCGCCTCTACCTCTTCACGAGTAAGCATTGTGAAGATCCTGATATATTTCTGTGCATCCTCATCGCTCACATTGAGCCAAAATTGGTAGAAAGTATAGGGAGAGGTATATTTTGCGTCGAGCCAGACATTTCCCTGTTCCGTCTTGCCGAACTTGCCGCCATCTGCCTTTGTAATCAGGGGACAGGTTAAGGCAAATGCCTCTCCGGAAAGTTTGCGACGGATAAGTTCCGTGCCGGTGGTGATATTGCCCCACTGATCGCTGCCTCCCATCTGAAGCTTACATCCTTCGTGCTCATAGAGCCACAAGAAGTCATAACCCTGTACAAGCTGATAGGTAAATTCGGTAAAGGACATACCTTCGCGCTCCTCGCCGGAGATGCGCTTTCTAACCGAATCCTTGCTCATCATATAATTGACGGTAATATGCTTTCCGACATCGCGGATAAAATCGAGGAATGTAAAATCCTTCATCCAATCATAATTGTTGACCAGCTTCGCTGCATTTGGCGCATCGCTGTCAAAATCGAGAAATATGGAGAGTTGTGCCTTAATGGCAGCTTCATTGTGCCTAAGAGTCGCCTCATCGATCAGATTGCGTTCAGCCGACTTCATTGAAGGGTCACCAATCATTCCTGTCGCACCGCCCACCAGGGCTATCGGCCTGTGACCGCAATTCTGAAAATGCTTGAGCATCATAATGCTCACCAGATGCCCGATATGTAGAGAATCCGCAGTAGGATCAATGCCCACATACGCGGAGGTTCTCTCTTTCATCAACTGTTCTTCCGTGCCCGGCATTATATCATGGATCATTCCTCTCCACTCCAATTCCTTGACGAAGTTCTTTGATATCTTTGTCATATTATTCTCTGTTTGTATTATCGATTGAGCTGACAAAGGTAGTTATTTTATGCAGATTAAAAAACCGCTGACACCTTAAATGGCAACAGCGGTTATATCTGCGTAGAGTGCTGAGGGAGGGCACTATCCCACTACCCAAACCATCACATGGTTATCAAAGACCATATACTCGAGTTCAAACTCCATTTCCACACCATCCTTGTGTGTAAATGTGGCTTCCAGCTCTCCTTCTTCATCGGGGCTGAAACGTTCCACCTCTATCTGCTCTGCGAAATCCACTCCATGAAGCGACATTCTCTTATAGATAGCCTCCTTTGCACACCAGTAGATGGCAAGATGGAGGTTTTTATGTCTCTCAGAGAGGTCTTCGATCTCATCTTCCGAGAGGGCTTTCTTCTCCACGGCGGAGAAATCGCGGTCCAGAGATTCGATATCGATGCCCAGTGACTCGTCGGGATGGATGATGATGGAGACGAAGCGATTGGTGTGTGCAATACTGATCTCCGTTGCCATATTTTGCAGGTAAGGGCTACCGTTATCGTGGTGTCCCAGATATACCTTATCCTCAAAAATCTCATTGAGGAGGGCTCTGACAGCAAGTTTCTCTTTCCTGCGAGCCTCACTTTTGATGAAACTCAGGTCTTCCAACTCGTCGTTGGGGATCGGTGCTGAGAGCTCCATCAGTTGCTCTTCACTTTCTGAAACCTCCCAAACGAAGATTTGTGCATCATTGTCAAGTTCTTTTTTAAGATAAAGTGCCATAGTTAAGATAATAGGATAAGGTATCCTCCGTTATGGAAACGGGGACATCGTAAATTAAATGCCATTGTTGGATCACACTGCGCAAATGGAAAGGCTCAGAAGAGCTTTCATCCAAATATGATAATTGACAACTCGGAGGTTCCAAGACAGTGCGTGGTTGATTAATAAGTTGAGATACTAGGATTCGAACCTAGACAGACAGAACCAAAATCTGTAGTGCTACCGTTACACCATATCTCAATGGACTGCAAAGGTAAGAATAATTTGTTTTAATCAAAACTATTCTACCCTACTCCTTTTGAGAATCACTCCATAAGACTACATTTCAACTATTAAAAACTTTACAATAGTTCTTAGTCTCTCATTTTGATTCTTACCTTTCTCATAGACTTACGACTCTTTTCTGCCGCAAAGCCCATTACATGGCTCTCAACGGAGGCATCCAAGGTGCTGCTAAGTTTGGACTGATCCTGGGCTGCTACCGCTTCAAGGAAGTCACGCACCAGTGCTAAATCGCCTCCGCCATGACCTGCGCCCTTATATTCAGCCAATTCCTCAACCTCTCTTGACCAAATTTTAGTCTTGCCCGTCTTAAAATCCCAGGCTACAAATTTGCTCATATCTCCCTCGACATAGCCCTTTGTTCCCATAATGCGGGTACGACGACCGCCCCAGGGGGTAAATGCATCCATCGTAAATGAAGCCGTCCTATCATCTTCAAACAACAGAGTTGTCACATAATGGTCAGGCTGATCATTATCACACTGGAAAACACAACGACCATAACCTGTGGTGCGAAGTTTCTCTAAAATTTCATTTTCATCATTCCTATCCTTGAGATCGAAGACTCCAAGGTGTTTTTTGCGTCTCACATATACATCCATCGCTGAGAATGGGCATGTGGCTTCATGTGGACAGCCATCAGTACATCTGAATGGTGCACCCTCCGGCTTGTTTTCCGCTTTGAATAAATGAAGCGAGCCTTCTGCAGCAATGACCTTGCATGGCTTATCTATCAACCAACGTAAAATGTCGAGGTCGTGACAAGATTTTGCGAGAATGATGGGAGTCGTTTCTTTCTCGTCTCTCCATTTTCCACGAACATAGGAATGTGCCATGTGAGCAAATTCTATCGGTTCCATATGTTGAATGCTCACAACTTCTCCGATAGCTCCGGACTTGAGATACTCCTTTAGAGCAATAAAATATGGAGCATACCTTAACACATGACATACTGCCACTATCCTGTTATACTTTTCGGTCTGGCGCAATATGGCCTTACACTCTCTTTCGGTTTGAGCTATGGGCTTTTCCAAAAGCACGTCATAGCCCAGCTCCAAAGCCTTCATACAGGGCTCATAATGCAAATCATCCGGAGTAGCAATTACAACGATGTCTGCAAGTTTGGGTTGTTCCAAGAGCTCCTTAAAGCCTACAAAGGCATTTTCCTGAGGGATGGCGTGTTTTTTAATCATTGCTTCTCTACGACCTTCTATCGGTTCTGCCACACCCACGATCTTGAAGTTCTCCGGATATCTTTCCGCAAAAGCCGCATAGATTCTTCCCCGATTGCCCGCTCCAACTATTATACCTGTAATCTGCTTACCTCCCGTATCGGGCCTTAAACTACGTAAAGGATAATGAATGAGCTCTTCCGGCGATAGTTTTGCAAGCTCTTCAGCTGACTTTGCTGCCATGCCTTTGGCCATGGCAAACGGGTCTGTTAAAGCCATTCCTGCCGTTACCAGACCTATCCGCTTAAGGAAATCTCTTCTAATCATAATATCTGTTTTAGTGTTATTGTCCTCTCCTGCTACCCTGCAAATTTATAAAAGGTTTCAAAATATCGCAACTACTTTTGAATCAATAAACTTAATAGGATATTGTCATTGATTCGGGAGCAGGCTAAAAGAGATAATTGACAACGGCCTCACCATATTTGAGGAAAAGAAGGGTCCAGAGCAGAAATCTCAACCCCCTACCTATAAACATATAGAGGGAACATTTCCAGAATGGAACCCTGTAAAAACCGAGTGCGATTGCAAAGACATCACCTATAAAGGGAAGCCAGGTGACAAAGGCCAGAAGTGAACCCCAGCGATCTATTTTTACTTTTTGCGCAACCAGAGTCTCCTGTTTTACCTTGAACCACTTCTCTATCCACTCCCATTTACCGATACGACCGACACCATAGGAAGTGAGTCCGCCCGACCAGTTGCCTACCGTGCCAACTATCCATACTATCCAGGGATTGACTCCCGTCAGCAGTATGCCTATGTAGAGTATAGTCGAATTGAAAGGCACAACGGTCGCAGCCATAAATGTGCCCAGAAAGAGTCCCAGAAGACCAAGCCCTTGAAACCACTCCATACGATCAGCTTCTTTTGTCTTTGAAGAAATCAGTCACCAGATTGCCGCACTCGGGGGCAAGGATGCCTTTTTCAACCTCTGTCTTCGGATGAAGCAATGAGGGCGCAAAGAGCGAATATCCCCTCTTTGGATCGTCAGCCCCATAAACAAGACGACCTAGCTGTGCCCAGGCCAGTGCCGCAGCACACATCGGACAGGGCTCTATGGTCACATAAAGGGTACAATCCGTCAAATATTTACCACCAAGGGCCTCCGTGGCCATAGTGATCAGCTGCATCTCCGCATGAGCAGTTGGATCAGTAAGGAGTTCGGTAAGATTGTGACCGCGTGCAATGATGTGACCCTTGCATACCACAACCCCACCTATTGGCACTTCTCCCTGTTTGAGCGCTTCTGCCGCCTCTTTGAGTGCTTCACGCATATATCTTGTATCATCCATTGTCTTATAAATAAAAAGGGAGCAACCGTGCTTACGATTGCTCCCGCAAATATAGTATTTCTATCCGATCTACAGAATTACATTATAATAACATTTTATAGATACTCAAAATAGCAACTCCCTTACCAGATCTGCATCAGATTATCCACATTTGGAGGAAGTGTAAAAAGAGTATCCAGAGGGGCTTCGGCATCAACACCTTGCAGCTCTACATAATAATTTTTCTCCTTACTCGTCTTAAGAGCATAAACTTTTGATCGGGACTTATTGAACTGTAAGCTGTTCTGGTGCGGATAGGGAAGATTTTTGAACTTCACCACTTCCAGTTTGCCATTTACTTCGCTGTGGTAGTAATTATTATTTGTTCCACCTGCCTGAAGGAGACCTTGATTGTCAAGCCTTATATGATTGCTCATAGAAAGACCGGACATGCCCTTAAAATCATCGGGCATTTTGGTTACTTTTCTGGTTTTGAGATTATACTTGAAGTAGTGGCTGAAGCCATAGCCATAATTGCAGAAGTAGAGTGTTTCGTTGTCATTTAAAATAGTTGTAAATGAAGGAGTGCCTTCGCTGTCACCTACTATCAAATCGAACTTGTCTGTTGAAATATCGTAACGGAAAATTTTTGAAACTCCACCCTGCCAGCCGCTAAATCCTTCGTAAGTAACATGATACCTGATAGTTCCAATAAGTGTCTTACTATCCGGCGTAATGCAATGTAGGGTTAAAAACCAGCCATGACTTCTTTCATCACCAAACCTGTCGATATATTTAGACTTATATCCAACCGCATTCAAAAGTCCCTGTATTCCGATCTCTTTACTCTCTCCTGATTCTATATCGCAGACTATTATGCCATCGTTTGCATTATTGCCAAGACCTTCCCCGCTGCTGGTGGTGGTTCCGCGCTGAAATGCGTAGTAAACTTTCTTCCCGTCAGGCGAAACAAAGTAAGTGCTCATATGAACGGAAGCACGTTTCTCCTTATTGCCCGTAATATGTGGAAGGTAAGTCCATTCACGAGTTTTGAGGTCAATAAGATAAGGAACGGCTACTCCACTTGTCCAACCGGTCGTATAATATTCTCTTCTCACCGACTCCCTTCCTGAGGTAATAAGCATATAGTTTCCGGCTTGTCCCGATCTTTTGGGATGATCGCCATATCCCAATATAATCCCCTCTATAGGCTCCACAATAGGTGATTTGCCTTTTTCCCAGGATATAAAGCAGGGGGTTTGTACGCCTTGTCCCACACCACCATCCCGGTTTGCTCCGATAGTACCGATGAAGGTCATCACTTTTGGGTCGTCATCATCATCTTTTCCGCCACCCGTACCGAAAAAGAACTCGCAGGAAACAGATACTGCCATGACTAAAAAAAATGCCATAAGCGGTTGCAGAATTTTTTTAACTGACTTCTTCATTTTTCTTAATATTTTAGTTGTTCTATTTGCAAACTATTACAGCCCACAACATCAACCCCTTTGAAGGTATTAATGCCATAGGCTAACTGTATGCTCTTTTGAGTGCTTTGCACATTAATATTTGTGTAATGATTCAAACTTATTGATTTTTTTTAAGATAAAAAAATAAAAAGGGAGCAACCGTATTTACGATTGCTCCCTAAAAATCTATCTGATCACTATCCGGCAGATGGGACTACATCATACCCATTCCCGGGGCACCGCCGCCCATCGGCATCGGAGGAACTTCCTCCTTGATGTCGGCAAGTGCACACTCGGTAGTGAGCAACATTCCTGCGACGGAAGCTGCATTCTCAAGAGCTATGCGCATCACCTTGGTGGGATCGATTACGCCTGTACTGAAGAAGTTCTCGAAAGTATCGGTATGAGCGTTATAGCCATAATCACCCTTACCCTCCTTAACCTTCTGTACAATCACGCTACCCTCTTTACCTGCATTTTCACAAATCATCCTGATAGGCTCTTCAATGGCGCGTGCGATGATATTGATACCTGTGGTCTCATCATCGTTCTCACCCTTGAGTCCCTTCAATGCGGCTGTAGCGCGAATAAAGGCCACACCGCCTCCGGGGATGATACCCTCTTCAACAGCAGCACGGGTTGCATTGAGCGCATCCTCAACCCTATCTTTCTTCTCCTTCATCTCAACTTCGGTAGCTGCACCTACATAGAGTACCGCTACTCCGCCGGCAAGCTTACCCAGACGCTCCTGGAGCTTTTCACGATCATAGTCGGATGTAGTAGTTTCGATCTGCTTGCGTATCTGATTTGCGCGGTCGTCAATTTTCTCCTTATTTCCGGCACCATTTACAATTGTGGTGTTCTCCTTATCTATTACAACCTTCTCTGCCTTTCCAAGCATATCCAGGGTTGCATTCTCAAGAGTATAACCTCTCTCTTCGGAGATTACGGTACCTCCGGTAAGGACGGCGATATCCTGAAGCATCTCCTTGCGACGGTCACCGAAGCCCGGTGCCTTCACGGCAGCAATCTTGATAGTGCCACGGAGTCTGTTGACCACGAGAGTAGTGAGTGCTTCACCCTCCACATCCTCTGCAATGATAAGCAGGGACTTGCCATCTCTTGCAATAGGCTCGAGTACGGGAAGGAGGTCCTTCATAGTGGAAATCTTCTTATCTGTTATAAGGATATAGGGATTTTCAAGTACCGCCTCCATCTTATCGGGGTTTGTCATGAAATATGCTGAGATATAGCCCCTGTCAAATTGCATTCCCTCTACCAGTTTTACCTCGGTAGTGGTACCCTTTGCCTCTTCTACGGTGATTACACCATCTTTCTTAACCTTGGACATTGCATCTGCGATAAGTTTACCGATAGCATTGTCATTATTGGCGGAAATAGTGCCGACCTGCTCGATCTTCGAGTAGTCGTCACCTACAGGGGAGGTTTGAGACTTCAGGCTCTCCACAACAACGGCAACTGCCT
>JAAZMM010000073.1 GCA_012798805.1 Bacteroidales bacterium | reverse complement strand
GTTGGGTGCCACGTCCATAAGGTGTACCTGATCTTTAGTTACCACCGGATAATCGGCCTCTTTGCGACACTTAATGCGCTCATCAAGAATGACACCATCATCGGAAAGGTTCACATTTGCCTGTGCCACCATCTTGTACTCCTCTTCCTCTGCACTCATATAGACGAAACCATCATCACCCATATCCACGACTCCCTCTTTTACCTTACGGTAGGGAGTTTCAATGAATCCAAGGTCATTGATCTTGGCGTAAACACAGAGAGAAGAAATCAAACCGATATTAGGTCCCTCAGGGGTCTCAATGGGACAGAGACGTCCGTAGTGTGTATAATGAACGTCACGAACCTCGAAGCCCGCACGGTCTCTCGAAAGACCTCCGGGTCCCAGTGCGGAAAGACGACGTTTGTGAGTCATTTCTGCGAGCGGGTTGGTCTGGTCCATGAATTGTGAAAGTTGGCTCGTGCCAAAGAATGTATTGATCACCGAAGAGAGTGTCTTCGCATTGATGAGCTCCATCGGAGTAAAGACTTCGTTGTCCCTTACATTCATTCTCTCCCGTATAGTGCGTGCCATACGTGAAAGACCTACACTAAACTGATTGGCAAGTTGCTCACCTACTGTCCTTATACGTCTATTGCTAAGGTGGTCTATGTCGTCCACTGTGGCCTTAGAGTTGATCAGCATGACGAGATACCTGATAATCTCAATTATATCCCGCTTTGTCAGCACTCGCACATCGGTAGGCGTGTCAAGATTGAGTTTACGATTGAGTCTGTAACGGCCCACTTCTCCCAGGTCATATCTCTTGTCTGAGAAAAAGAGTTTGTCAATCACATCACGGGCAGTGGACTCATCGGGTGGTTCCGAATTACGCAACTGCCTGTAAGTATAGTATATTGCTTCAACTTGATTATTACACTGGTCTTTTTGGAGGGTGTTGTGAATGATGGCAAATTCTTCTGCATCTTCGCCATCCGCGTGAATAAGGATAGTACTTGCACCGGATTCCAAAATATCCTCGATATGTGACTCCTCAAGGACTACTTCGCGGTCAACAATAGTTTTGTTGCGCTCAATATATACTACCTCTCCGGTATCTTCATCCACGAAATCTTCGTTCCAGGTCTTGAGGACTCTTGCCGCAAGTTTGGAACCAATATGTTTTTCAAGGTTTTCCTTTGTGACCTCTACTTCGTTTGCGAGGCCGAATATATCCAGGATATCCTTGTCGCTCTCATAACCTATGGCCCTGAGAAGGGTGGTTACGGGCAATTTCTTTTTACGGTCGATGTATGCATACATCACATTGTTGATGTCCGTTGCAAATTCGATCCATGATCCCTTGAAGGGAATAATACGGGCTGAATAGAGTTTAGTCCCGTTAGCATGAAGGCTCTGTCCGAAGAAAACACCGGGAGAACGGTGTAGCTGGGAAACCACAATTCTTTCGGAGCCATTTATAACGAATGTCCCTCTGGGTGTCATATAAGGAATATCACCAAGATAGACATCCTGAATTACAGTCTCAAAATCCTCATGCTCTTTGTCATTACAGGATAATTTGAGTTTGGCTTTCAAAGGCACCTTGTATGTCAGGCCCATTTCGAGACACTCTTCTATGGAGTAGCGTGAAGGATCCACGAAATAATCTATAAACTCCAAAGTAAAATTGTTGCGTGTATCTTCGATTGGGAAAATCTCCTGAAATACTTTGAAAAGACCCTCATTGCGACGATTATCCGCCGTGGTGTCCAGCTGAAAAAAATCGCGGAAAGATTTCAACTGAACCTCAAGAAAGTCGGGGTAGTCAAGTAGAGTCTTAAAGGTTGCGAATGAAATACGCTGATTACTAGATATTTGCGGCATTGTTTATGGGTTGTTGAAAAAAATCTTAAAAAACGACAAAAAGGTTTAGAGCCCTCGTCGGCTCTAAACCCGGATTTCTTAGTCCCTATATCGGGAGGGGAGTGTCTTATTTAACTTCAACTTCTCCGCCTGCCTCTTCAAGAGCTGCTTTTACCTGTTCAGCCTCTGCCTTTGAGACTTTTTCTTTGATCTTGGCCTCAGGTGCCTGATCTACGAGATCTTTAGACTCTTTCAAACCGAGACCGGTAATCTCCTTGACAGCTTTTACCATCTGAAGTTTTGCCGGGCCGGCCGATATGAGGATTACGTCAAATTCAGTCTGTTCGGATTCTGCTGCGCCTGCACCGCCTTCTCCGGCTGCTACTACAACTGCTGCTGCCGCAGGCTCGATTCCATACTCTTCTTTAAGAATATTTGCAAGTTCTTGGACCTCTTTTACGGTAAGATTAACTAATTCTTCCGCAAGAGCTTTGATGTCTGCCATGATTATTTATTGTTTAATTATTATTATTACTTTTTATTTTTTTATTCAGCAACCTCTTCGGCAACCTCTTTTTTTGCCTCCTGTAAAGCGGAAACAATCCTTTGAATAGGTGACTGAAGAAGAGCTATAATCTCTCCGATAAGTTCCTCGCGAGATTTTATATTTACAAGAGTGGCGAGATGATCTGCACCAACATAAGCACACTCCTGTAGATAGGCACTCTTTAGTTCCGGTTTACCGAGTCTGGCGCCAAACTCCTTGATAATCTTAGCGGGAGCGCTGGGAACTGCGGTAAACATAATGGCTGTAGAGCCTTTAAGAGTAGGATATAGAGTCTTAAGTTCTTCGTTGTTGATACCTTCGCCTTCAGCTTCGATACCTTGAAGTGCCCTCAGAAGGAGGGTGTTCTTTACAACGATGAGCTTAACCTCTTTTTCAAAGCAAGCACGGCGGAGATTTGATGTATGTTCTGCATTGAGACCTGAAATGTCTGCAAGGTAGAAATTTGGATTCTCTGCTATCTGTGCTGCTATGTTTTCAATAATCTGAGCTTTTTCTTCTTTTCTCATAACTTTCGATGTTTTATTCAACAGCACTTATTGTCTTGCTATCTATACAAATACCAGGGCTCATAGTAGAAGAGAGATAAATACTCCTCACATATGTGCCTTTAAGAGCCTGCGGTTTGAGTCTGAGGATGGTGTTGTACAATTCAACGGCATTCTCCGCAATCTGCCTGGCATCAAATGATACCTTTCCGATGGCTGCGTGAACAATACCCTGTTTGTCAACCCTGAAGTCAATTTTACCTGCTTTCACTTCCTGAACTGCCTTTCCGACATCCATTGTAACCGTACCGGCTTTGGGATTCGGCATTAAGCCGCGGGGACCCAATATGCGACCGATAGCACCAACTTTAGCCATAACGGAAGGAGTACAGATAATGACATCAACGTCAGTCCAACCGCCCTTGATCTTCTCAATATAATCATCAAGACCTACAAAGTCAGCACCTGCTTCTTGAGCTTCGGCCTCTTTGTCAGGTGTACACAGAACCAGAACGCGAGTTACCTTACCTGTACCATGAGGAAGAGTCACAACGCCGCGTACCATCTGGTTCGCCTTACGAGGATCAACACCCAAACGAACAGCCAACTCAACTGAAGCATCAAACTTGGTATAGGAAATCTCCTTTATCAGATTGCATGCCTCAAGTAATTTGTACTGTTTGCTTGAGTCAACTTTGGCAATTGCTGCCTTCTGATTTTTAGTCAATTTACTCATAGCGTGGTGATTTTATTGTACATCGGCAGGAAATTCGCCTTCAACATTGATACCCATACTGCGAGCAGTACCGGCTACCATATTCATTGCTGATTTCTCAGTAAACGCATTAAGGTCCGGCATTTTTTCCTTGGCAATCTCACGTACCTGATCCCAATTGATAGTGGCAACCTTTTTCCTGTTGGGCTCAGCAGATCCTGACTGTACTTTTGCTGCCTCTTTTACGAGGATAGCTACAGGGGGCTGCTTTACAACGAAAGAAAAAGACTTGTCACTGTAAACGGTAATTACCACCGGTAACACCTTGCCGGCCTTGTCTTGAGTGCGGGCATTAAACTGCTTGCAGAAGTCCATAATATTCACTCCTTTGGAACCGAGGGCCGGTCCTACCGGGGGTGAAGGGTTGGCAGCTCCGCCTTTGATCTGCAATTTAATAAACCCGGCAATTTCTTTAGCCATAATGTCTTTTGTTTATTATTCTTTTGTTACCTGAGCAAAATTCAACTCAATGACTGACTTCCTGCCGAAGATTCTAACCATAACCTTGAGTTTCCTTCTCTCTTCGAGAATTTCCTCAACATTACCGCTAAAATCTTTGAAAGGACCGTCAATGATCTTTACAGCTTCACCTACAACAAATGGTACCAGGGTCTCACCATCCTGGTCAATCAGCTCGTCAACACGACCCAATATGCGATCAATCTCCGACTGACGCACCGGATTGATTGCCCTCTCCTTACCTTCTGTAAGGAAACCGACAACATTGGGAAGCTCGCGTAGGCCATTTTGGACCATGCCGAGGATTTCCCGCTCAAATCTCTTGCGTTCGCTACTGTCGTCTTGGTCGTCGTCAGACTTGAAGGCAGGGAATGTAACTTCCACAAAGAGATAACCTGGAAAAAAATTGCGCTCAGCACTCACACGCTTGCCATTTTTAATCACATAGTACTTCTCAGTAGGGACGAGAACATCCGAGACATGCTTAAGCAGTCCCTTGCCCATCTCCTTAGTAATATACTCTTTAGCGATTTTCTCTTTGTTGCCTATTATGCGGACAACATACCACTTCTTAATGATTTCACTCATAACATTATAATTGGTAAATACCGGTCATAATGGTTTTGATGACGAAATCAATAAGCCAGATTACAGCTGACAGAATCAGTGTATTAACCATAACCAGAATAGCAGAACTTTGTAGTTTGCTCCAATCCGGCCAGGCAACCTTAGTTGTAAGCTCTCTGTAAGACTCTTTTACGTAAGTTCCTAATTTGCTCATTGTTATTAGTTTGTTGGCAAAGACAATTGGAAGCGGTTGTTTTGCCGGTTAATAACATACCGACGCGTAACCATCGGTATTGGCAGGGGAAGAGAGATTCGAACTCCCATCTATGGTTTTGGAGACCATTATTCTACCCTTGAACTATTCCCCTGAGAAAACAAGAGGGTGGCGCCTACTGTGTCACCCTCCTGATATACATGTTTATTGATTAGCCGAGAATCTTGGTAACCTGACCTGAACCTACTGTGCGGCCACCTTCGCGAATTGCGAAACGAAGACCTTCGTTCAGAGCTACAGGGTAGATAAGCTCAACGTTAATCTTAACGTTATCACCAGGCATTACCATCTCAACACCTGCGGGGAGTTCTATCTCACCGGTAATGTCAAGTGTACGGATAAAGAACTGGGGACGATACTTATTGTGGAAAGGAGTGTGGCGGCCACCCTCATCTTTCTTCAACACATAGATTGCAGCCTCAAATTTTCTATGAGGAGTAATAGTGTTGGGGTGAGCAATTACCTGACCTCTCTTAATCTCTTTCTTATCAATACCGCGTAGGAGAAGACCTACGTTGTCACCTGCTTCACCCTGGTCAAGGATTTTGCGGAACATCTCAACGCCTGTTACAACAGACTTTTTAGGTTTCTCGCCAAGACCAATGATCTGAACCTCATCACCTGTCTTAACAACACCTGTCTCAATACGACCTGTAGCTACTGTACCACGGCCTGTAATTGAGAAGATATCCTCTACGGGCAATAGGAAAGGTTTCTCGTTGTCACGTTTTGGAATGGGAATATAATTATCCACTGCATCCATAAGCTCAACAACCTTTTCAACCCACTGGGGATCACCATTGAGAGCACCAAGTGCCGAACCCTGGATAACGGGAGCGTTATCACCATCAAACTCATAGAAGCTGAGGAGCTCACGAACCTCCATATCAACAAGCTCGATCATCTCGGGATCGTCAACAATGTCCACCTTGTTCAGGAAAACCACAATACGGGGAACGTTTACCTGACGGGCAAGAAGGATATGCTCGCGGGTCTGCGGCATCGGACCATCTGTAGCTGCTACAACGAGTATAGCACCGTCCATCTGGGCAGCACCTGTAACCATGTTTTTAACATAGTCAGCGTGACCGGGGCAGTCAACGTGAGCATAGTGGCGATTTGCCGTCTCATACTCAACGTGAGAAGTATTAATGGTAATACCACGCTCTTTCTCTTCGGGAGCGTTGTCAATTTGGTCAAATGATTTAACCTCGGAAAGACCCTGCTCAGCCAACACCTTGGTAATAGCAGCGGTCAAAGTAGTTTTGCCATGGTCAACGTGGCCGATAGTACCGATGTTTACATGCGGTTTATCCCTTTTGAAACTTTCTTTTGCCATAATTTTGTTTTTATTATTGTTATTAGTTGCTGGAGCCGGTGGAGAGAATTGAACTCTCGACCTCTTCCTTACCAAGGAAGCGCTCTACCCCTGAGCTACACTGGCAATATTTCAATTTGAGCGGAAGACGAGGTTCGAACTCGCGACCCTCAGCTTGGAAGGCTGATGCTCTACCAACTGAGCTACTTCCGCCTAATCAACAAAAAGTGGGGAGAGCAAGATTCGAACTTACGAAGGCATACGCCAGCAGATTTACAGTCTGCCCCATTTGGCCACTTTGGTATCTCCCCAGGTTTTACAATCTTTCAAAAGAGCCGACAGAGGGATTCGAACCCACGGCCTGCTGATTACAAATCAGCTGCTCTGGCCAACTGAGCTATGTCGGCTTTTAATTTGGGAGTGCAAATATATGCCATTTTATCTTAAACTACAAAATTTTTAAGAAAATTATGCATTATTTTCCCTTACCATAGCATACTTCCTATCCTAAAAGCCACAAAAGCGAATAGCCAGGCTACAACTAATGTAGTAACTATAGAAATAAGAGACCATTTCCAGCTTCCGCTTTCGCGTCGAATGACGGCAGCTGTCGCCACACAAGGAATATAGAGCAGTGAAAACACCATAAAAGAAAGGGCATTGGCCCGATTGATAGTCTCGTCAGAGGCTATCCTTGCAGAAAGTGCAGTTGTATCCAGCTCCTCACCACTTTCCTGGTATAAAACTCCCAAAGTACTTATGATAAACTCCTTGGCTGTAATTCCTGCAATTAGTGCCGCACTCATTTTCCAGTCAAATCCCAAAGGGGCCATAACGGGCTCTACCGTCTGACCGAAACGGTGCAGATAGGATGGTGGTGCTTCCTCTCCCGGCGGAGCATCATTGATGGGGAAGTAATCCAAAGCCCAGACAATCACAACTGCCAGCAGCACCACCGTGCCAATTTTCTTAAGATATTCAGAGGCAGCACCCCACATACTTTTAAGAGCTGCCCTTATGTTTGGAACTTTAAGAGGAGGTAACTCCGTCTCATAATCATCAGACTTTTCTCTAAAAAATATCCTCTTGTTGATCAAGGCTATTACGATACCGGTCAAAATGCCTCCGAGATAAAGCAGCATCATCACCAGAGTTTTATGCTGTGGAAAAAATATTCCCGAAAAAAGCAAAAACGTTGGAATACGAGCACTACAGGGGATATAAGGAATCATCATCATCGTGAGAATACGGTCTCCGCGCCTCTTTATACTCCTTGTAGCCATTATAGCCGGCACATTGCAACCAAATCCCATCAATAGAGGAATGAAGGAGCAACCATGAAGCCCTATTCCATGCATATACTTGTCTATCAAACTGGCAGCTCTCGGCATATATCTCGTCTCTTCAAGCAAGAAAATAAAGAAAAAGAGTATAAGTATATTAGGCAGAAATGCCAGTACCGCACCTATAC
>JAAZMM010000013.1 GCA_012798805.1 Bacteroidales bacterium | reverse complement strand
AAGGATGCCTGGTGTCGTACTCTGTTTGAGCAGGATGGCGGTGCATTTATGGATGATCCTCAGTTCAAAGAGTTTTTTAATGCTAATAGCGAATGGTTACTTCCTTATGCGGCTTTCTGCGTCTTGAGGGATAAATATGATACTGCAGATTTTTCCCGTTGGGGAAAATATTCCGAATATGATATTAAAAAGGTTAATACTCTCTGGAAAAATGTGCGTTCCGGCCGGGAAATGAGATACTATGTATATCTACAATACCATCTCCATCTTCAGATGCTGGATGCCCGCGACTATGCCCATTCCAGAGGTATAGCCATAAAAGGTGACATTCCGATAGGAATTACTCCTCAAAGCGTGGAAGCCTGGAGCGAACCGCATTATTTCAATATGGATGCTCAGGCGGGTGCTCCACCTGATGATTTTTCAGTCAAAGGTCAGAACTGGGGTTTCCCTACCTACAACTGGGCCAGGATGGCCGAAGATGGTTACAGCTGGTGGAAGAGGCGTTTTGCCAAGATGGCGGAATATTTCGATGCATACCGCATAGACCATGTTCTGGGATTTTTCAGGATTTGGCAGGTGCCTTCAGATCAGGTGCTTGGTCTTATGGGACATTTCAACCCTGCTTTGCCCTATTCCTATGAGGATATGATATCGCGAGGTTTTGATTTCAGGTATGACCGTCATGCTACTCCCTTCATTCGCTATTATATGCTTCGCGAAATGTTTGGAGATAAATGTCAGATGGTTCAGGAGACATTTCTGGATTCAAATGAACTCGACGTTTTCACACTTAAACCTGAATTTGCCAACCAGAAACTCATTGAGGCATGGTTTGAGGATAAGGATGACAATGAGCTCAAGGATGGCATTATGGCACTGGCCGGAGAGGTGCTCTTTGTACAGGATCCCCACAATTTCGGATGCTTCCATCCGAGAATATCGGCACAATATACCTATAGTTATCAGGCACTTTCCGAAGAGGAGAAGTCGGCATTCAACCGCCTTTATGATGAATTTTTCTATACCCGGCACAATTCATTTTGGCAGGAGGCGGCAATGCGCCGACTGCCTCAACTGATTACAGCTACAAATATGCTTACTTGTGCTGAAGATCTCGGTATGATACCTGCCTGTGTACCTCCGGTTCTTGATCAGCTTAAGATACTTTCGCTTGAAATTCAGAGAATGCCCAAGGAAGTGGGTGTAACCCTCGGTGATCCGGCGCGCTATCCCTATCTCTCCGTATGTACTACCGGTACACACGATACCAGTACGCTTCGTGGCTGGTGGATTGAAAGGTTTGGCAAAGACTGCCCAAGCCATCATTGCGAAGATATAGTGGAGAGCCACCTCCGTTCTCCCTCCATGCTCACTATACTGCCACTCCAGGATTGGTTTTCCATGGATGACACTTTGCGCGTAGAGGATCCGGAGAGCGAGCGCATCAATGTTCCTTCCATCCCTAAACACTACTGGAAGTACAGGATGCACTTAACCCTTGAGGAGCTTCTCTCCAAATCTCAATTCAACTCACAGATTGCACACAAAGTGATCCTTTGCGGTCGCTCGGAAAGATAACTATCACACACAACTATGACAGAAACCACATCTACTGAAAAGAAAACCCGTAAGAAACTCGCCATACACTGGCAGATTCTGATCGGTATTGGCCTCGGTGTCATATTCGGCATCGTAATGACCAAATTTATTCCCTACGAACAATGGTCTCCCTATATAAAATGGGCAGGAGATATGTTCCTCAGAGGTCTGAATATGATTGTAATTCCTCTGGTTTTCTCATCTATTGCACTCGGAGTAGCCGGGATGGGCGATTCCAAGGCTCTTGGACGTATTGCAGGCAAAACTTTTGCCTTTTATATAGTCACTACGCTGATTGCCGCCACTATCGGATTGTTTTTGGTAAATCTCGTCAAACCGGGAGTTGGAGCCGACCTAAAACTAACTGAGAATGTTACTGAACTGGCGGGTACCCAGGTTTCATTCATTGATCAGATTGTAAACATAGTGCCGGCCAATATATTTGAGGCATTGAGTACGGGAAATCTCCTTTCGATCATCTTTTTTGCCATAATTTTCGGTTTTTTCATCAACATGGTAGATCAGAAGCAACAGACTACACTCAAGGATATCCTGCAGGCAGTTTATGATGTGATAATGAAGATTACACTCTTTATTATAAAGCTTGCTCCCTATGGTGTTTTTGCTATTGTGGCTAATGTTGTGGGCAAACAGGCGGGAGATACGAGAGCTCTGCTCGACATTGCGGGCAGCCTGGGAATATTTGTTCTAATAGTCTGGGGTGGTCTGCTCCTTCATGGTGGAATAGTGCTTCCCACGCTTGTTAGGGTACTCGGTAAAGCTAATCCCTGGAAACATATTTCCAAAGTTTCAACTGCTCTCTTGACTGCATTTTCTACCTGCTCATCTGGTGCAGCCCTACCTTTCAATATAAAGCAAACGCAGGAGTGTGGTGTTTCAAGCAGGATAGCCAGTTTTGCCCTCCCTCTGGGTGCTACCGTCAATATGAATGGTACTGCTCTCTACGAGTGTGTTGCTGCTATATTTATAGCCCAGGCCTATGGTGTAGATCTAACGATAATGCAGCAGATTATTCTGGTTTTGACCTCTCTAATGGCTGCTATCGGTGCTGCCGGTATTCCTATGGCGGGAATGGTAATGCTAACCATCGTACTCAACGTGGTAGGTTTGCCTCTTGAGGGTATCGGACTTGTATTGGCAGTAGAGCAACTCTGCGACATGCCCCGCACAATGATAAACACCTATGGTGATACCTGTGGTGCTGTAATCGTTGCCAGGAGTGAAGGCGAAGAACTTACGATTTAGAACAAGCCGTGTAATTGCGCATCAATCCTATCGGTAATGGTGCGGAAATGAAGAGGATTCTCCTGGAAATTGAGGTCATCAACGTCAATTATCAGGAGATTTCCATCTTTATACCCCTTTATCCAATTTTCGTAGCGTTCATTAAGACCTTTGAGATAGTCAAGACGGATGCTGCTTTCATATTAGCGTCCGCGCTTTTGGATGTTGTTTACCAGGTTGGGAATGCTTGAGCGGAGATAAATAAGCAGATCGGGAGCCTTGACCAGAGATACCATAAGTGAAAAGAGTGACGCATAGTTTTCGTAGTCGCGGGTGGCCATTAGCCCCATTGAGTGGAGATTGGGGGCAAATATGCAGGCATCTTCATAGATGCTTCGGTCCTGTACAATCACCTTGTCCGACTTGCTGATCTCTACAACATCAAGAAATCTTTTGTTGAGAAAATAAATTTGAATATTGAACGACCAACGTTCCATATCGTTATAGAAATCGACAAGGTAGGGATTGTAGTCCACGGATTCATACTTGGGAGTCCAGCCGTAGTGTTCGGCGAGCATCCTGGTAAGTGTGGTCTTGCCACTTCCTATATTTCCTGCGATAGCGATGTGCATAGCTTCTGATAAAATTGCGTTATTGACAAAAATACAAACTCTTTTTCGTATTTTTGCAATAATTTATACAAATCTCTTATTATGGTTGATTATAAATGTTTCTATTTTAATGATTTGAGAGTAGGGTGCTATCTCGTTTGGGATGATACCCGCGAGTGTGTGATTATAGATCCCGGCTGCAAAGACAATAATGAACTGGGTCGTCTGGAAAAGTTTGTTAAGGAAAACTCACTGGTTCCGGTCAAAATTCTTCTCACCCATGGTCATTTTGATCATGTGATGGGGGTGCAGATGGTTGCAGACAAATGGGATTTAAAAGTTTATATTCATCCAAATGATCGCGATCTCGCGCTCTCGGCCCATGAATCCTGTAGTTATTTCGGCTTCAATATGAAGCCTATAACTAGCGAGACAGTCAATATCTCCGATAATTCTACTGTGGAATTTGGTGCGACTAAACTCAAGGTGATTCATACCCCGGGCCATACCCAAGGCTCAGTTTGTTTCCATTATAAAAAACAAAAACTCCTTTTTTGCGGAGATACTCTTTTTGCAGGCAGCATAGGGCGCACCGACCTTCCCGGAGGCAATTATGACCAGTTGATAGAGAGCATAACCCAGAAGCTTCTTTCGCTGGACAGCCTCACGAGGGCAATGCCCGGTCATGGCCCTGAGACTACCATAGGCTACGAATACACTACTAATCCCTTCCTTAGCTGACCTTATGGACGGGGGCACCGACTATATTGAGATTACCGGTGCGAGGGTCCACAACCTCAAGAACATCGATCTCTCCATCCCGCGTGACCGGCTCGTTGTGGTGACCGGACTCTCCGGCAGCGGCAAATCTTCCCTAGCATTTGACACTATCTATGCGGAGGGACAGCGGCGCTATATGGAGACCCTTTCCTCTTACGCAAGGCAGTTTATAGGCATTCTGGAGAGGCCCGATGTGGATGACATTAAGGGATTGAGCCCCATAATTGCTATTGAGCAGAAGACTACCGGTCGCAATCCCCGTTCGACAGTCGGCACAATAACCGAAATTTATGACTTCTTCCGCCTTCTTTATGCACGCGCAGCTGATGCATTTTCGCCGGAGAGCGGAAAAAAAATGATCCGCTATACTGATGAGCAGATAACGGATCTGATCATAGAACGCCACAATGGAGAGAGAATTCTCCTTTTGGCCCCCCTTGTAAAGGGGCGTAAAGGTCACTATAAGGAGCTCTTTGAACAACTTATCCGCAGAGGGTATAGTCAGGTGCGCATCGATGGGGAGATATATTGGCTCTCTGAAGTAAAGCCTCTCGACCGCTACAAGGTACACTTTGTGGAACTGGTGGTGGATAAACTCATCCCCCGCGAAGAGGATCGCAAACGCATCAGGGAATCGGTTCTCACTGCACTTCATCAAGGCAAGGGTTCTCTGGCGATTGCCGGAATGGAAGATGGCTCCATTGAGCACTTGAGCCGTCATCTTATGTGTCCTGACAGCGGACTCTCATTTGCGACACCGGCTCCGCACACCTTTTCATTCAACTCCCCACAGGGAGCCTGTCCCCACTGTAAGGGTTTGGGAACCATCGCCACAGTCGATATTAGCAAAATCATACCGGATGATTCCAAATCCATTGCAGGTGGAGGCATTGAGAGTATTGGGGCGCAGAGGGACACAAGCACCTTCAGATATCTGGAGGCGATTGCTGCTAAATATGGTTTCTCGCTGCACGATCCCATCAGAACCATTCCTGAAGAGGTGATGAATCTTATTCTCTACGGCTCTGATGAGCTTTTGAGGATAGGGAAGGGCTCGAATATGGAAATGTCTTCGTTTCAGGGAGTGATTGCTCTGATTGCTTTAAATGATGAGGATAGCGACAAGCTTTGGGATAAGAAAGAACTTTTTGTGGATGAAATGGTGTGTCCCGTATGTAATGGAACCCGGCTTAAGAGTGAGTCGCTCTGTTTTCGTATAGACGATAAAAATATTGCGGAAATTGCTCAAATGGAGATCGATACCCTATATGAGTGGGTTAGCGGACTTCATTTAAAACTCTCTCCCAGACAACTTTTAATAGCGGAGGATATACTCAAAGAGCTTAAAGACAGGGTAGGCTTTCTGAAAGAGGTCGGACTTGACTATCTTTCCCTCGATCGCACCACGCGCTCACTTAGCGGCGGAGAGAGCCAGCGCATACGATTGGCTACACAGATCGGCTCCAGATTGGTCAATGTGCTCTATATCCTCGATGAACCCAGCATCGGTCTTCACCAGCGGGACAATCTAAAGCTCATAAACTCCCTAAAGGCACTACGCGACGAAGGCAACTCGGTGATGGTGGTGGAGCACGACCAACAGATGATGGAAAATGCAGACTGGCTCATTGATCTCGGTCCGGGAGCGGGAGAGAAAGGAGGAGAGTTGCTTTACAACGGACCTCCTGAAGGTATAGTTTCCTGTGACAGCCAAAGCCTCACAATTGATTACCTTCTTGGACGCAATTCGATAGAAATCCCCTCTATTCGTCGCAAAGGCAACGGAAAACAGATAACCCTTGAGGGAGCCAGCGGCAACAATCTTAAAAATGTAACCCTTAACCTTCCTTTGGGTCTCTTTGTGGGTATCAGCGGAGTTAGCGGCAGTGGTAAATCTTCCCTGATTAATGAGACTTTGATGCCTATTATCAGCCGCCATTTCTATCGATCCAAATACAAGATACTGCCCTATAAATCCATCAGCGGAATCGAAAATATAGATAAGATCATAGAGATCGACCAGGCTCCCATCGGCCGTTCGCCGCGCAGTAATCCTGCTACTTATACAAATGTATTTACCGATATAAGAAGGCTCTTTGGGGAGACTCCCGATGCCAAAATCAGAGGTTTCAAGCCTAACAGGTTTTCTTTCAATGTAAAGGGAGGTCGCTGCGAGGTTTGTAAAGGAGCCGGAGTACAGGTCATCGAGATGCAATTCCTGCCCTCTGCTTATGTTACCTGCAAGGAGTGCAACGGACTTCGTTACAAGCCGGATACCCTTGCGGTCAAATACAAGGGAAAGAGTATCAATGATGTACTAAATATGACCGTTTCCCAGGCCTACAAATTTTTTGAAGCGATACCTTCCATTGCTCAGAAACTTCGCACGCTCGAAGAGGTGGGACTTGGATATCTCAAGCTCGGTCAGCAGAGCACAACACTTAGTGGCGGCGAAAGTCAGCGTCTCAAACTTTCGGCCGAACTTGCACGCAAAGATACCGGAAATACCCTTTATATCCTTGACGAACCTACTACAGGCCTCCATTTTGAGGATATCAAAGTGCTTCTTGGAGTACTCAGTCGCCTGGTTGACCAGGGCAATACGGTAGTTATCATCGAACACAATCTCGATGTGCTCAAATCTGTAGATTATATGATAGATCTCGGTCCTGAAGGGGGAAAAGAAGGGGGTCGGATCATTGCGGAAGGTACACCTGAAGAGGTGGCTCTCTGTGATACCTCCTATACGGGCGGTTTTCTGCGTGAAATTCTCGGAAAGAAATAATATTTTACTATCGTTTTCTCAGCCAGAGTACCGGATTCTGCTTGGTGGTTCCTTTCCATATCTGGAAATGAAGTTCTGAAGTATTGCCCTCTTCGTTAAGAATGCCAATTGGCTCTCCTGTCGATACCTTGTCTCCATTCCTGACATTTACCTTTTTTAGTTTGCAGTAGAATGTAAAGTAGTTGCCATGTTGGACAAGTACGCATTGATTGTAGCCGGGCATTACAATAATCTTCTTGACCACTCCATCAAATACGCAGAAAACTTCCGCATTTTTTGAAGTGGAGATATCTATACCATTATTTTCCGGCAGTTTGAGGTTTTTATAGACAGGGTGGTAATGGACACCATATTTTCCGACAACAACACCTTTAGCTACGGGCCAGGGGAGTTTTCCTTTGTTCTGCTCAAACATTCCTGAAAGAGTGTAATCAATTGGAGTTTTCTCTTTCTTCTGTGTTTTTATGGTTTTGTTGAGAATGCTCTCTATCTCGCGATTAAGTTGTTCGACCTGCCGGCGTTTTTTTTCCAAATCGCGTGTGTGCTGTTTACGGCTTTTGGCCAGGTTATTGGCCACTTGCCGGCTCATTGTCTCCTCATTGAGGAGTTCTTTGTATTCCTTTTCACGTTCGGCGCGATTAATCTCCGCTTGCTTTTTCATTTCCTCGAGTTCCCTTTTCTCGAGTTCCAGTTTTGTCTGTTTTTCCCTTATTTTGACTCCTTGTGCATTGACTACATTTGAGAGGTTTTTCAGGTATGAAAACCTTCGATAGCCCTGTCCGAGGCTTTCACTGGCAAAGAGGTACATAAACCACACCTTAGTATCGCGGTTTTTATAGGTATTGCGCACCAGACGCGCATAATAACTTTCAAGGGTGTCGATTTCGCGCTGAAGGGTCTGAATCGAGCGGTTTTTAGCGTTTATTTTACGGGTGGTTTCTGCAATTTCTCTATCGATGCTTTCGATAATGGCTTTACGGTTGGATATTTTTTTTCTTATGAGAGTGAGCTCCAGAGTGCTGGCTTTCTCCTTTGAAAGAATCTCCCTGAGCTGTTTATTTATAAATTCAATCTCCTCTTCAAGTTGCTTTTTCTGCTCTGCTTGACGTGAAGTATCCTGTGCGGATAGACCCAGACAGGAGAAGAGTGCAATTATAAACAGGAGTCGTCTCATTATTTATCTGCCGATTTCTGCCTTTTTTGCTTTTATTTTCTCCTCAATGCCGAGGGTGTCATCAAGTGCTTTTGCCTGATTCCAATAGAGAAAGGCCAGGTCATACTCTTTGAGAGCGAAGAGTACGTCACCATAGTGGTCGAGGATGACGGCACTCTCTTTGCCGCCATAGAGCATGGCATGTTTGAATACTGCCTTAGCCTCAATATTCTGTCCTAGCAGGTGTAAAATCCAGGCGTATGTGTCGAGATAGGTAGGATTGTCCGGTTCCTGCTTGATGGTAATCTCACTCATCGCCCTCGCCTTTTTGAGCTTTTTGCCCTCCGTTGCGAGGTAATATGCATAATTGTTGAGAGCCGGTGCGTGGTTTGGGGCAGTTTTAAGTGCTTTTTTATAGTGTCTGAAGGCGCGTTTACTATCCCCCTTCTGATAGTAGAGGTCACCAAGCATTGAGTTGGCAAATACAATTACCGCACTATCCCTTGGTGAGGAGGAGGCTATGAGCTGGAAATCTCTGATGGCCGAGTCATAATCTTTCTTCAGGCTGTAAGCAATACCCCTGAGCTGTACTATGTCAAAGTTGTAGCCAAAATTCTCAATTATTTGGTCACATTCCGGAATGAGTTCGTCCCACATTTCCTGATAGTAGAGCAACATCAGGTATTGTGCAGCAGCACCTATGCTCTCCGGGTGGTTTTCATAGTTTTGCTTCATCAGTTCGATGGCATAGTGGGGTTGATCCATTCTGTAGAAAAAGACTCCTGCCATAGTGGTAACCTCCTCATCTTTCGGGTGTGTGGTATATGCGTCGAGAACCATTTGTTGCGTTTCATCCGGAAATGCCAGAACAAATTGTGAGGATTCCGTCAGTTTGTTGAGGTAGTCGGATTTGAGTCGGGGAGAGATGGCCGGATCCTTTAAAAAGAAACTCATATCTTCGAAATAACGGTCATATTGCCTAAGCGCCTGGTATAGATGTGCGCGTCCGTAATATGCCGGAGCATATCCCTGATCCAAATCGATAGCCTGATTATAGTAGAATAGTGCCAGAGAGTCGTTGTATAGAGAAGCGTAGCGGTCGCCAAGCATTGTAGCCATTCTCGGACTCTGGCAATCTTTATAATAATCCTCAAGATAATCGTAGATATCTTTGTCAGAGTAATCTTCCAGCTTACTCATCAGATCTATTTTTGTAAGGCATATCATCTCGCTCTTGCCTATCTTGCCTTCGATTTTCTCGAGGGTAGCAAGAGCCTTTGTAATATCGCTTTGGTTTAGATATGCATTGATGGCTGTAAAATAGAGTTCACTCTTTTTGGGAAAATCCTCAATCAGCTCTTCAAGCAGTACCGTGGTCAGTTCTATTCTGTCAGTTTCTGCGTAAAAGAGGGCAAGGGAGTATTTGTACCAATAATTGTCAGGATCAATTTTGATAGCCTTCTTAAATTCCTCTTCTGCTTTGGCGTGAGTGTTTTCGCTTGCCGAGTAGATCATCGCCAGATAGAAGTGGGCGGCGTCATTGTCGGGATTTGCCTTAATCTCATTGATGAAAAGTGAATGAGCCTGAGCTATCTCCCCTATCTGGTAGGCCTGTAATGCGTCAAGGTAGGTATGTGACTGTGCTGAGCATAGCAAAGGAGCGGCAATTACCGCAAACATCAGCATAAAATTTCTTATCTTTCTCTCCATTCCTTAAGTTTTTAATAATCTACAAAATTACGTATAATTGTTCAAACAAAAACCAATCCAAAAATATTTTGCACCTCATGCAACATTTTGTGCTATTTTTGCATCTATATAATGAAACAGTCAATGAATAAGCAGTCGGCTTTACCTGATACTGATTTAAAAGATCTTATCCAGAGGTGTTTGAAGAGGGATGTCGTGGCCCAAAAACGTTTGTACGACACCTACTCGCCAAAGATGCTGGCATTGTGTATCAGGTATATGGGTGACCGCGAAGCAGGGATGGATGTTTTGCAGGATGGATTTGTGACAGTGTTTTCAAAGCTCCGCACCTATAAGGGTGAAGGTTCTTTTGAAGGTTGGATGAGGAAAATATTTGTCAATGAGGCATTAATGGCACTTCGAAAAAATGATGTTCTCAGGTATGCAGATAAGATTGACAATGTTCCTGCAGCACATATGATGGCAAGTAATGAAGATGCCGTTTCCAGAATGGGAGCAAAAGAACTCACCAAACTCATTGAAAGCATGCCACCGGGATACCGTGCAGTTTTCAATCTTAGCATTGACGGTTTTCAACATGATGAGATCGCCCGGATGCTGGGCATATCTTCAGCATCATCGAGGTCGCAACTCTCACGAGCCAGGGATTGGCTACAGAAAAGAATAAAAGAATTATATTAAAATAATTAATGAACGAAAAGGATCTATACACATTCTTGCGGGAAAAGCTCGACACCCACACCGAGATGCCTGATGCATCTCTTTGGGATGGCATTCGCAGCAAGATGGTGCGCCGTCACAGGATGATGGTCGTGCGTCGTGTTTCGTTCATTACGGTCGCAGCAGCGGCGGTACTCGCTGCCGGATTGTTCATATTCAGGGGAGATGAGGTTACTACACTTCCTTCTGCGCCTTCAGTTATGGCGGAGAGCATGCTTCCCGAGTCTGAGGTTCCTGCCGATCAGGACATCAAACCTATGTCCGAACAAATTGCCGGTCTTTCCTCTTCAGGAGTGGTGGCTCAGCAGGCAAAGCCTGTGACCCGCCCCATAAAGCCTGTTGCAGATATACTTACGGAGATGCCGACAGAGAGATCCGACAAGGTTGATGAGGAGAAAATCATTGCTGATGTTGTTGTGTCAGATAACGAGGTGGTGACGGATCCCGTAGTTGAACAGGACGATAAGCAGGCTGAAGATCCGGCTATTCGTGAATGGGATGAAAAGGATCTCGACGAGATTCTAGGAGAAGAGGAGCCGGTACGCCGCAAATCCAAAAAGAACACATCATTATTCGCTATATCTTCCAATATATCAAACGTTGCATCACAGGATGGATTTATGGCCGACCTTGGGCCGAAATATGCTCCGTCGGAATCAGGCACTCCTTTTGGGTCCTATAGTATTATCCCCTTTGATGATGAACTGCAATTTGACGTACCGCTCTCATTTGGTTTTCAGTTCAAACAGGCCATAGTGCCGAGATTATATGTAGGTACAGGCCTGGTATATACCTATCTTCATACTCAGTACAGTGCTATGATAGATAAGGAGTTGCAGCCCAATGTCTCCAGTCAGCTACATTATCTGGGCATCCCGCTCAATTTATCCTACAATTTTGTCGATCGTCCGAGGTTTGACGCATTTGTATCGGTTGGGGGAATGGTTGACAAATGTCTTTTGAGTCGTTATGTATTCGGTAGCAATGAGAGGCGTGAGAAAGTTGAAGGAGTGCAGTGGTCAGTTAATTTGGGTGTGGGTGTGGAATACTGGTTTATCAGACATGTAGGTGTTGCTTTAACGCCTTCTGTAGCCTACTATTTCGACAATGAGCAGCCGCCAAGCATCCGTACCCAGCAACCGATTCAGTTTAACCTTGAGTTTGGTTTGAGGTTTAGATTATAGCGTTATCATCATAAAATAGAAAAGCGACCTGAAGAGGTCGCTTTTCTATTTTATGAGTTCTGAGTAAGGAGTAAGTTAATTAGTTGTCAGTTTCTAGTTTCGAGGTGCATGTTGCGTGTTTCGTGGTACTCAGTGTGACTCAATACTCCATATCACACATTGAAAACACAGAACCAAATACCTCGCAACCCATACCTTGCATTCCGTAACACAACTTTACTCTTCATACAGTAGATAAGGTCGTCTTTGTTCTTTAAAGAAGGCGACATCTTCAGCCCACATTGCCTTGATCTCTTCGGCGGAAGCACCTGACATTATCATTTTTCTGACGTAGTCACGGCCTATGAGTAATTCAAAAAATGAACGGAAGAAGTGGGAGTCGAGGTTGAGGTTGTTGTATGCATCGATAACATATTCGAGATTAATCCCTTCAGCATTGATTTGTTCAATTGATGGCTCGGTGCGAAGGTCCACGCCGAAACACTCTCTGTCAAGTTGAGGAGGATTTTTTGCTCCATCCACGCTGCGCGGTGTAAATGAATATTTGTGTCCCTTCATATTGGGGTGACCATACATCTGAAATGCTTTGTCGGTACCACGCCCAAGACTTACCGGAGTAGCCTCGAAATAGCACATTGAAGGGTAGAGATAGATTGAGCGCATATCGGGAAGGTTAGGTGAAGGTTTGACGGGAAGGGTATAGCGTGATTGATGAGTGTAATTGGTACACTTAATTACGGTAATATCGCATTGGATGCCGTCAGGCAGCCATTTCTCACCATTTATCATCATTCCCAGCTCGCCAAATGTCATACCGTGTGCTACAGGTATGGGCAGATAACCGACAGTTGACTTGTACTTCATATCGAGAATGGGTCCGTCAACATAGAATCCAATAGGGTTGGGTCGGTCCATTATGATCATCTTCTTGCCGTTTTTGGCACAAGCCTCCATTGCTTTGGTCATCGTGGTGATGTAAGTATAGAAGCGGCAGCCCACATCCTGAAGGTCAAAGATCAATATGTCGAGCTCATCCATGGTTTCTTGTGTAGGATACCCCCCTTTCCCGTCATAGAGCGAGCGGATAGGTATTCCGGTTTTCTCGTCAACGGAGCTGCTTACCAGTTCTCCGGCGTCGGCGTTACCCCTGAAACCATGTTCGGGAGAGAGTATGGAGACTACATTTACTCCGCTAGAGAGGAGGGTATCGAGCAGGTGGGTGCCGTTGGAGAGGATACCGGTCTGGTTGGAGAGCAGGCATACTCTTTTCCCCTCAAGTAGGGGCAAATATTCGTCAAGTGACTCAGCACCTACCAGAATTTGCTCCTCAGCTGCGGCTGTGGCCGTTTCATCGCTCCGGTCGGCTTTGGGAGAGCATTGACAAAATGAAACTGCAAGCATAACTACTGCAATGGAGAATAGGAATTTTCTCATAATTGAATGGTATTAAAGTTTTAGAATAATAAGCGTCTGGTATCAGCGTCATCCACAAGAATAGTGACCTTTAGGGTCTCCTCCGGTAAAAGCTCCTCTATCATCTCAGGCCACTCTATAAAACAGTATTCCCCCGAATCAAAATACTCGTACAAGCCTATATCCATAGCTTCGGATAGTCGGTTGATGCGGTAAAAGTCAAAATGATAGAGAGGGTTTCCTTCAGTATCGGCATATTCATTTACAATGGTAAAAGTGGGGCTATTCACCACATCGAGTACTCCCAATTGACGGCATAATGCGGTAATAAATGTGGTCTTTCCCGCCCCCATAGAGCCGTAAAATGCGATTATTCTATTATCGCCCGCCTTTTCAAAAAAAACTCGGGCGGCTCTTTGAAGATCGTCGGTACCGTTGATGATAATCTCAATCATAAAAATTGCCTCTGTCCAGATTGCGAAATTGTATCGCTTCGCTGATATGCTGCAAAGATATAAAATTATCGCCATCAATATCTGCAATAGTACGGGACAATTTGAGGATACGGCTATATGAACGGGCTGAAAGATTGAGTTTGTGGATAACATCCCTGAGGAAGCGTTTCTGCTCCTTGCTGACTTTGCAATAGGTGTTGAGTTGCCGCACATTCATCTGAGAATTGGTAAATATGCCTTCGTTTTTAAAACGCTCGTATTGAATCTGACGTGCTGCCATCACTCTCGCAGCAATAGCTTCGCTGGACTCTTCTTCACCCTCTGCAATGAGATCGTCGCCGCTGACCGCTTTGACGAAAATATGCATATCGAGCCGATCCATCATTGGTCCCGAAATGCGGGACATATAGCGCAACACAGCTGACTGTGTGCAGGTGCATTTGTGCGAATCATCACCGTAATAGCCGCAGGGGCAGGGATTCATTGAGGCTATCAACATAAAGGAGGCGGGGTATTCTACTTTGTAGCGCGCTCTGGAGATGGTGACTTTACCATCTTCAAGCGGCTGGCGCAACGCATCCAGTATGGTCTTGCTGAATTGTGCCATCTCGTCGAGATACAATATGCCGTTGTGGGCAAGGGAAACCTCTCCGGGAGAGGCATTTTGTCCGCCACCTATGAGCGACACCAGACTGGCACTATGGTGTGGGCTCCTGAAAGGACGCTCCAGCATTAATCCCCGTTTGCCGGTGCGGTTGCCTGTAATCGAATAGATTTTGCTGGTCTCAATGGACTCATCCCTGCTCATTTGTGGCAGTATTGATGGGAGACAAGAGGCCATAAAGGTCTTGCCACTGCCGGGTGTGCCAACCAGGAGAAGATTGTGACCGCCGGCAGCAGCAATTTCAAGTCCTCGTTTGGCCAATCTTTGACCCTTTACATCCTTAAAATCCTCCGCATAGTGCGGACGTTCTGATATTTGAGGGTCGCGTACCATCAGCAGATGCTCACAGCACTCCTCACGCAGAATATCCAGTACATCATTAAGTGTGCTGACTCCATATATTTCGATTCCTTCCACATCGGCAGCCTCCAAAGCCGATTCCCTCGGAAAAATGCACCCTTTAAATCCCATTTCCCGTGCATGTTCGGCAATAGGGAGTGCGCCGGTCACATTGCGGATGTGGCCGTCAAGCGAAAGCTCTCCAAGCATCAAATAACGGCTGCACCCCGGAAGATATACCTGTTCGGATACCGCCAGCAGTCCAATAGCAATGGCTAAATCGAAGGATGAACCCTCTTTGCGTATATCGGCAGGCGCAAGATTAAAAACCAATTTTCGCCCGGGGATCCTGTATCCGTGAGTGGAGAGCGCAGTCGTCACGCGCAGCAGACTCTCCTTTACAGCATTATCGGGAAGCCCGACCAAATGTATTCCGATACCATTGGAAAGATCTACTTCTACGGTTACTGTTACTGCCGTTATTCCTATGCAGGTGGCACAATAAGTCTTGCACAACATTTTTTGTAGCAAAAATAGGTTGTGATGCAGCTCTGTACAAACCGAAGCCGTTTATAAGCGTATAAAATCCAATATTCGCTCGATGTTGAAAAATGACATAAATCTTTCCTTGAGATTAAAAGTTCTGCACACTCTTGCACTTTTCATATGAAAAATCTATTTTTGTAGTATATGATCCGCTTTTAAACGGATATAAGTGTTTAAACCATTTTCAAACATCTATACCTATGGATACAAAGAAGAACCAGCTTTCACGCCGCGAAGCTTTAAAACTTTTCGGTACCGGCATTGTAGGAGTAGCTATGGCCACAACAGGCATTGGCTCCATTGCAGCCCGCAATATAAAGCAGGATGAGCCAAGAGTAGCACGACGCAAACAAAAAGGAAGTTCCAATATGCCTTCGCTTTTGGGATTTGGAATGATGCGTTTTCCGACCCGTTCCGACAAGTCTATCGATGAAGAACTGACACTCAGTATGATAGATTATGCTTATAAGCATGGAGTCAATTATTTTGATACTGCCTTCAATTACCATGGCGGGACATCGGAGATATTTGCCGGAAAGGCGCTCAAACGCTATCCGCGTGAGAGTTTTTATCTTGCAACCAAGATGCCGGGTTGGTTGGTGACTTCTCTCGATAAGGCAAAGGAAATCTTTGAAACCCAGCTGGAGCGTTGTCAGGTCGATTATTTTGATTATTATTTGCTCCACTCCATAAGTCGGGAAGCGGATTATCTGCGTGTCTATGAGGAATATGGCACTCTCGAATATCTTATTGAGGAGAAAAAGGCGGGCCACATCCGTAATCTCGGATTCTCGTTCCATGGATCAAATGAGTTGTTTGACAAGATGCTCGAAAAATATGATTGGGATTTCGTGCAAATTCAGATTAACTATTATGACTGGGACCAGATCGATGCAAAATATCTCTATCACAGGCTTGAGGAGAAAGGGATCCCCTGTATTGTAATGGAGCCTATCCGCGGAGGAATGCTTGCCAAACTTACCCCTGATGCCGAAGCGGTACTTAAAGAGGTAAATCCCGACAAGAGCGTTGCGTCATGGGCATTGAGGTATGTAGCTTCGCTACCGGGAGTACTCACTGTGTTGAGCGGAATGAGTGCCATGGAGCATGTGGTGGATAATGTCAATACCCTTTCTACCGAATTTGAGCCTCTCAACGATAAGGAGCGTGTAGCTCTCGACAAGGCTCTGAATATCTTCCTGAAGACACGTCCAATCAGGTGTACGGCTTGTAAGTATTGTATGCCATGTAAATTTGGAGTAGATATTCCTGCCAACTTCATGCACTACAACAAATGTGTAAATGAGAGCAATATCCCTGAGCGTGACAGCCAGACTCCTGAAGAGTTTGAGCGCAGAAAGAAGATATTCCTGGAGGGCTATTATGCCATCCCTGAAGAGGAGCGTGCCGATAAGTGCAGACTTTGCGGAAGATGTGAGCGCAGTTGTCCACAGCGTCTGAAGATCGCTGACGAAATGTATCGTATCACAGAGTTTGTGAAATCTTTGCAGTAGTTACTTGTGGTGAAGCAATCATATATGTGTTACTATTAGAATGAAAATCCCTGAGTCAGTCAAGAAGAGGCTTGCCCATTTCTTTTGCTGTTATAGTATTGCCATTACACTCTATCTGGTGTTTAAGCCGGATGCGGAAATTTGGTGGGCAATAGTCTTTTCAGCCGGCTTTGCGTTAGCGTGTGTAGCAGGTTCTATAATAGATGAAAAATTGAAAAAATAATGTTGGTCTTTGCAATTTTACGATTAAACATTATTAAGAGGTTTTTTATTTGGAGGAAATAGATGTAAATTTGTAAAAAACAACAGAGATGAGCAAAAATATAAGTGATATGACAATGCCTGCATTATCAGATATAATAAGGGCGAAAAAGAATTTAGAAAAGATAGTAAAACGCACCGATTTGGAGCGTAGCAAGTCATTCTCCAATATGGTGAATGCGCAAGTCTATCTGAAGCTTGAGAACTTACAATCCACAGGTTCATTTAAAATACGCGGAGCTTACAACCACATTAGTCAGTTAAGCCCCGAAGATAAAAAACGAGGTGTGCTTTGTGCATCGGCAGGAAACCATGCGCAAGGTGTAGCCTATGCTGCAACGAAGTTGGGTGTTAAGAGCACCGTCTTCATGCCCGAATTTGCTCCTCCAACAAAGGTTATTGCAACTAAAGGCTATGGGGCAAATGTTATTTTACGAGGAGATAGTTTCAACGATGCCTACGAAGCGGCCATGGAGTATCTTGAAGAATCGGGAGCTGTTTTTGTTCATCCCTATAATCACCCCGACATCATAGCAGGAGCCGGCACCATAGGGCTGGAAATATTTGAGCAGCTAGATGACATTGATATGGTTTTTGTGCCTATTGGCGGCGGTGGACTTATTTCGGGAATTGCCATTGCTTTAAAGAGTATGAATCCAAATATTAAAGTTATTGGTGTTGAGGCTGAAGGTGCACATAGTATGCGGGTTTCACTTGACAATGGCGTGCTTACACCTTTCGTGTCGGGAAATACGATAGCAGACGGAATTGCAGTTAAAGCCCCCGGTGATCTCAATTTTGAAATAGTTAAAAAATATGTCGATGATGTTGTGGTTGTAAACGACGACCAAATAGCTCAAGCCTGCTATAACTTGCTGCAACGTGCTAAAAACTTGTCGGAGCCCTCAGGTGTCGCCTCTTTAGCTGCGATACTAAGCAAAAAAGTAGATGTTGAAAATAAGCATGTGGTTGCAGTGATAAGCGGAGGTAATATAAATACCAGCATTTTGGAGCAAATTATCGAGAAAGGTGTTATAGGACAAGGATTAAGAGCCAGAATAGCAGTTCTAATCCCCGACCAGGCAGGTATGCTTAGCAAAATAATCAGCATTTTGGAGAAACTGCGTGCCTCAATCCACGATATTGAACACGAACGTTCTATTACTAACGTTCCGGTTGGACACGTACAGGTTACAATTACTTTCAATCTGCAAGATTCCTCTCAACTTAAAATATTGGGTAATGAGCTTAAAGCTAAAGGTATGCCTTACAAAATATTGAAATAAGAAGTCGTTAATTTGTAAAGGAAAAAGGCTTTTCATAGGAAGCAGACTTTTTGTTTGGCTTGTTGCTCATTTCAAATAGCATTTCACCACCTTCGAGGATATCCGAATGTGTTATGAAATGCTTTTCATGTTTTTTGCCGTTAAGCTTTATGGACTTTACATAAACGTTCTTATCGGATAAATTCAGGGTTTTAACGGTGAATGTTTTTCCGTTTTCCAAATAAATAGTTGCCTCTTTTGTTTTGGGCGAGCCGATTACATATTGGTCGGAACCGGGACAAACGGGGTAAAAACCGAGTGACGAAAAGATATACCAGGCGGACATTTGACCGCAATCGTCGTTACCCGATAATCCATCTATTTTGTTTTTGTACATCTGCCGCATGATTTCGTGAAGGCGGTATTCCGACTTCCAGGGCTCTTTTGTCCATTTGTACAAATAGGCTACATGGTGGCTTGGCTCGTTTCCGTGTACATAATTGCCCATCAGGCCTTCCTCGTTGATATCTTCGGTCTTTTCGAAATATTTTGCAGGAAGATCCATCATGAAAAGCGAATCCAAGCGACGAATAAACTGTTTCTCGCCTCCCATTTCATTTATCAATCCATTCACATCGTGTGGTACGAAAAAGGAGTAATTCCACGAATTTCCCTCTATAAAACCCTGCCCATGCGTATCCAACAGATCAAAATCCTCTTTAAATGATCCATCTTTGAGTTTTGGACGCGCAAAATGCAAAGAAGGGTCAAAGATATTGCGGTAATTTAAGGCCCGACGGGCATACTCCTGACTAATTTCACTTTTGTTTAAACGGTTTGCCAACTTATGTATGGTCCAATCATCATAGCTGTATTCCAAAGTAATGGAGGCAGCCGATGAGCTTCTTTCCAATGGCACATATCCATATTTTTTGTAATCGCCCGTACCATCAAAATAGTCAACATTGGAGCTATTCACACAAGCTTCCAATGCCAGCTTGTTATCGATATCCAATCCCTTGGCAATTGCGTCTGAAAGCACTGAAACGCTGTGATAACCGATCATACACCAGTTTTCATTTCCCATATGTGACCATACCGGTAAAGCCTTATGTACACTTTGTTTGTAGTGATTTAACATGGAGTTGACAAATTGGGTGCTTCGTGTGGGCTTTATAAGATTCATAAGTGGGTGTTGTGCACGAAATGTATCCCAAACCGAGAATACCGTGTAGTTGGTTGCTCCTTTTTCAGCTTGATGAATATTGTGGTCGATGCCACGATATCTTCCATCCACATCTTGATAAACGGAAGGGTTTATCATAGTATGATAGAGTGCCGTATAAAAAACATATTTTGTCTCTTCATCGGCTTCAAATTGAATGCAGCTTAGTTCTTTTTCCCATTTTCGCTGAGTATCATTACGAATATCATCAAAGGATTTTCCGCCGGTTTCGGCTTCCAAATTTTTCATTGCACCACGGCAATCCACAGGTGAAAGTGCTACCCGAATTTCGAGAGGCTTCCCATCGGAAAAATCGAAATCAAAATAGGCCGTCAGGTGTTTGCCAAACATTTCAGGAAAGTTGTCGGTCATATCAAATTTGCGCCAAAAGCCGGTATAGAGCACTTTTTCTTTGTTACGGCAACCATAGTTTTGGATGGGTTTTGAAAATTTCACGGCAAAATGGGTGTAATTCATTCTCGACCATCCACGCGTGATACGGTATCCGGTAAGGGTATATTCATCTTCCACACGCAGGTTTGCCATCAGCACCTTGCCGTCGTAATTGTAAATCCCATAATCCAGATCGAGAATGATATGTCCTGTTTTCGTGCCTTGCGGGAAGGTGTAACGATGTACCCCTACTCTTTCTGTCGCAGTCATTTCTGCAAGGATATCATAGTCTTGCAAAAGAACCGAATAGTAACCGGCTTCAGCTTTCTCATTATCATGACTGAATCGTGAACGATAGCCGGTTTCAGGATTTTCTTCCGTTCCCATATCCAGTTTTACCTCACCGGTCATCGGCATTATCAGTATATCACCCAAATCGGAATGCCCCGTCCCGTTGAAATGTGTATGGCTGAACCCTACAATGGTTTTATCATCATATTGATAACCGGCACAATATTTATATGCATCGCTCTGATAAACTCCGTCAATATTATGAGGAATCATTTCCGTATCGGGGCTTAACTGAACCAAACCGAAAGGGGCACAGGCTCCAGGAAAAGTGTGTCCCATGCTTTTAGTCCCAACCATGGGATTCACATAATCTAACGGTGAATTTTGAGCAGATAAATGATTTGCAGACATCAATAATATTATAACTGATAAATGAAGAAATTTATTCATGTTTTTTCTAATTGGTAAGTAAAATCAGACTCCAAACCATAAAGATAGTCAATAAAACGATGTGTATCACGAATATATTGAAAGATGGGAAACCTATTTCAACATATATTT
>JAAZMM010000072.1 GCA_012798805.1 Bacteroidales bacterium | reverse complement strand
TCAATACTCTGACGGCAATTATTTCTGCCTTAAGGCAGCAGGAAATTGGCCGTTCCGATGCCTTGATAGCGGTAGGAGGGGGTGTGACCGGTGATATCGCAGGATTTGCTGCTTCTTGCTACAAACGTGGTATCGATTTTTATAATGTACCCACTACACTGCTCGCTCAGGTCGATGCCTCTGTAGGTGGCAAGACTGCTCTCAACTTTGAGGGCATTAAGAATATTGTCGGCTCTTTCCATCATCCAAAAGGTGTGGTTATAGATACGGATACCCTTCAGACGCTTAATTCGCGAGAGCTCTACAGCGGGCTGGCGGAGGTGATAAAAATGGCTGCAACTTCTGATGCCGTTCTATTTGCCCTGCTCGAGTCAAACACTCCTCTTATGGGAAAAATAGATGAAATCGTTGCTGCCGCCCTGCGAATAAAGTGTGATGTGGTAATGAAAGATCCCTTGGAAGAGGGGTTGCGCAGGGTGCTCAATTTTGGTCATACGATAGGCCACGCCATTGAGATAGCATCGGAAGGCAAACTGACCCATGGAGAATCCGTTGCGGCAGGTATGATCTATTTCTCTTCCGATCAGATGCGGCAGAGGCTTGAAAAGATACTTAAGAGATATGATTTGCCAATCAAATCACCCTTTTCAGGTGATGTGTTGCTGCCATATCTTTCTCAAGATAAGAAACGTAATGACGGACTCATTACTACCGTTTATGTGGAATCTCCCGGCACATTCGAGTTCAGAAATATGACTCCTGAGGAGATTGCCGGCTTGATCCCAATCGTATAGTGTATGAAGTATAGTGAACTGGAATATGGACTTATAGGTGAACGCCTGGGACACAGTATGTCTCGTGAGATACATCAGAAACTCTCCTCTCGTCCATATGAATTGTGTGAGGTACCAAAAGGTGAACTTGAAACTTTTTTTCGTGAATCCAATTTCAAAGGTATAAATGTTACTCTGCCCTATAAACAGGCAGTTATACCCTTTCTGGATGTCATGTCTCCGGTCGTGGCGAGTGTGGGTTCCGTCAATACTATAGTCAGGAGGAAAAATGGTCTTTTATATGGCCATAATACCGATTATCCCGGATTTAATTCACTTGCAAAGCATTCCAACATAAGTTTTGCCGGCAAAAATGTCCTTATTTACGGTAATGGAGGTGCTGCAAAGACTGTCAGGGCGGTTACACTAGCTGCCGGCGCAAAATCCGTAACACTTGCTGTCAGGAGATTGACGGGGGAGAATCAGGTGCTTATAACTGATCTGGAGTCCAATCCGCAGTTACGTGAGAAAAAACATATAATTGTCAACGCAACTCCCGTCGGTATGAGTCCGGATGATGAGGAGAGAATTGTTGATCCTGCCATTTTTCCCGATTTGGAAGGAGTGTTGGATTGTATATATAATCCATTGCGCACCAACCTAATTCTGGATGCCCGTAAACTTGGTATTAAGGCGGAGGGAGGACTCTGTATGCTTATGGTACAGGCCTGCTTTGCACAGGAATTATTTCAGGATAGTGTCAATGAACCTGTCTGTGATTATGATCAAATAGTAGTACTTCATCATGAATTACTGCGATCCAAGGAAAATATTGTGCTTACCGGAATGCCCTCCAGTGGTAAGAGTGTAATAGGGGCCCTACTTGCTGAGAGACTCGGCCGGGAACTCTTTGATACTGATAAAATGATAGAGGAGCAGACCGGATCCGACATTAGGACCATATTTCAGGAAAAAGGAGAAAAGAGATTCCGCGAACTTGAAAGAGAGGTGGTTAAAGAACTCTCTTTGCTCCAGGGTGTGGTAATATCTACAGGTGGAGGATGCGTAATTGACCCTCTCAATATTCATCGCTTAAAGCGAAACGGACGAATATATCTACTTGAGAGGGAGCCTAATCTATTGGTCTCCTCAATGGACCGCCCACTGGCCTCAGACAGGGAAAAACTCTTTAATTTGTATGTAGAGCGTAGGACTATATACCATGATACAGCTGATGCCGTGGTTGACAACAACGCCCGTTTGGAAGATGCGGTAGAGAGAGTTGCCGAGGCACATTTCAGGCTCTAAAATATTACGAAAATCTTCTCGAAATCCCATTCTTCGATGCGGATGAATGCTTTACGAGAGACAATGTCAAGCCCTATATAGACATCTGCAAGGCTTTCAGCATTAAAGTCGTAGCCCATTTCTTCCATATAACGTCCCAAAGGAAGTGTAAGAGTACCTTGGACGGCGATAGCCTCATCGCCTGATTCTCCTGGAATTAGTTCCATTGTGATGGACGCATCGCCCTGTCTTGGTATTCGCAGTGAAAATTCTCCGTTGGGAGAGGCCCCAGGTACTATGCAGTCGAACTTTCCCGTTAGGGGCTCCAGAGTGTAACGGTCAATACCATTAAAGTTGCCTTTGACCCGCATCTGCACTTTGTCAAGTGTATGCCGATTCTCTTTTTCCGCACTCTCTACCCCACTCTCTTTGATATGTACCGTAGTGAATTGTTTATGCGCTTCCATAAGGAGGTAAGCCTTCTCGCCTGTGGCTTCAATTGTTGTGCTGAAAGCGTAAAGGGAGTCGGCCTGATTGCCTTTTGTGACAATCAGAGCCTCTTTACCCTTGTTGGAAAGAACACCGGATATTCTGACACTTCCTTTGGATATGCTCTTTTGATGGATAGTGTCAATCATTTCTACGGGAATAGATTCACTTATTTGAAAATCTGCTCCGGATAATGCCAAATCATATTCGCCATCCGCCAAACGGTGTATAAAATCATATTTAAGAACCTTGGAATAGTCCATTGTCAGACGGCATGGACATGGTGTCCGATCTTCCAAAATAGTGCAGCCGCAAAGGAGGATTACCAGGAATCCGGTTAAGTTCTTTCTCATTTTAATAATATTAATTCATCAAGAAAAACTATTTCTGTTTCGATTTGTAATGGTTAGATTTCTTCTGTTATTTCGCCTCCATCTTCCCACGGGGCAACGACAATGGTGGCATCAATAGCATCAGTGACGGGCTTGGTCTCGGGGTCATCCGAGCCAAGGTTTTTAATGGTCAGCAAGATGTCATACGCGGTATTGCGTCTAAATGAAGGGAGTGTGACAGGATAATAGTAGGTGCTTCCCTGTATCTCAGCCACAACCACCAGGCGTGTCTTTCTGGCCGACCAGGTCGTAATGTCTGTAGAGTCTTCAGTAGTCTCATTTGCGTAGCCATAGAAACGAAATGCCGGGGTATCGCTGCTTCCTATGGCAATGTTTCTTTCGGTTGGATTGCCGAGCAATGATTCCGGTGCTTCAGACTTTGTGACACCATCAATTTTTACCCCTGCATTACGCCCCATCTTATTGCTCCAGGTCGTAATGTTGGCAGTACCTGAAATATTTTGATTGGCTACCACATTGTCAAGCATGACATATTTAATCTTTACCGGGCCATATCCTGAAGCAAGATTATTGGTTACTTTGACAAGCCTGGCGCGTGCTACAAGACGTGAAATAGTGATCTCAACCGACTCCGTACCTGAGGCCTTAACCTCAATCTGGCGCTCTCCGGACATAACGAAGCCATTTGTTGAGGCGTTTTGTGCCAATGTCAGGCTCTTAGTCTTGAGCGCACTTTTTGTAACAGAAGAGGAAAGTGTTTCACCCAGGTTGGCAACGACCCATAGATCATAGGTACCTGTCTGCACTTTGTCAATGGTTTTAGTAAGCGCGGTGCCATTATCAAAATAGTATTTGCAGATCTCGCCGTCGAAAATAAAAATCTGGATGTTGTTTACCGTTGCTTCATTACCGACTACATCTGTGACTGCTTTTGTCACGATATCGCCCTTCACTGAGATTTTGAGTCTGCCTTCTCCCTCACTATTGTCGGGTTCAATGGCGTTGCATGCAGTAAAAAGAACAGCAACTGCCAGGATGGATAGAATTTTTTTCATGTTGTAAATGTTGGTAAAAGTTTGTAAATTATAAATAGTTGGTTGGTCTCTTTAAAGGTTATCTCTCTACACTTGCTCATCTATTTCTCCGCCTTCATTCCATTCGCCGATTTTTATAATAGTTTTAATTGTTCCCGGCTCTGTTACAGGCTCTTCAGGATGGCTCACGCCTTCACGCGTGATAGTAATGTCATAGAGATAATGAGTGTTGGCAGTAGTTTTATCCATAGTTATCGGGTAGTACCATAAAGTTTCCCCCAATGTTGCTTCAATTACAAGTCTGGTCTTTCTTGTACTCCAGGTAGTCCGGTCAAAACAATCTTTACTTGAATTGGGGTAGGGGTAGAGGCTCTCTCCAATAAGAAGCGAGTCATTTTCAGCCAAAGGCTTCTTGATAAAACTTCCACAAATCAGATTGTCACACGAGCTCTCTAAATATTCCATTTTATTGTACCATAGGCCCTCATCCCCCTGCATTGCCGTGAGCGCATAATTGTTTTTTCCTGCAACGTTTGTCAGATATATTCTCTGTATTATGAACGGCATTGTGGCAAGATGAGAATTGCTAAAATCTCTCCTTATTATACATTGAACCTTCGCCACAATCCTGCGCAGGGGAATCTCCAGCTCCATATCGGAATCAACGTCAACGATCGTTGTGCCCGTCATTTGAAATGACTCTCTGTTATTGTTCCAGAGATAACTTTCACTCAGAAGCAATTCCTCAGCAGAAGAGGGTCTGGCCGGTAGTTCGGGAGTATTGACAAAACAGCAGAGTGTGCAACGTCCTCCGGGAATAGTCACTTCATATTCGCTGCTATTACCGGTTAACCTTTGGATATATTTACCTTCACTATTAAAAATATAGAGCTGTACGCTATTGATGCGATTTTCCCCTTCTTGTGGTGCGAGGTGCGGGCTGCGGGTTGCGGGGAAGTTTTGAGTTCTGAGTTCCGAGTGTGTAGTTAAACAAGGTGCGGGTTGCAGGGCATTAGACGTGGGAAAGACTGTGGAGGTGTTTTTAAGATAAATAGTAACTCTATGCATTTTACCATCAGTGTAGTGTAAGGGATCGTTACACGCCCATAAAATTGGGAGTAGCGAGGCAACTATCATTAAATATGTTTTAATCTGTTTCATTCAAAATATCGGTTAAGATCATACATCTGTATTAGTGAATAGATTTCCGGATCGAGATTTCCTCTGTGTATATAATGGCTATCCTGCCTACAGGCACTCAGATAGTGCTCTACAGCACTTTTATTGTCCCCTTCCCGCATCTTTAACAGTGCCATCAGATAACTCACCTTCGGAGTAGGGGGGAGTTCCGACAGAAGATCCAGTGCTGAGGCGTTGTAATCAGCCGCACAGTACGCGACAGCGGTATTGAAGTCCCTGTATGGGGCCAGTAGGGTCACAGCCATCTTGTAATCCCTGTTTTGCAACGCCTGCACCCCGGCCATGTAAGTGCTATCAATGATAGTGGTATGTATGGTATCCCGGACCATATCCTTGCGATGAAGATGAAATTCAAATCTCACGGTACGAAGCTTTGGATAGAGCTCGCAAATGAGGTGTTGGTAGAGATCTTCCATTGATAGCAATCTTTCACGCTTATCCGGATCTTTTTCTCCTGCAAGCAGGAAATATCTCTCCTTTTGAAATGGGGTCATAACCGTATCTGCCATTACCAGACGATCCAATGCACTCCAATCCTCTGCGATGCTGCGCGAAATGAACTCAAAAGAGCTTTTAGGCTCCTCTCTGCCGCGCTTTATCGCACCTTTCTCCATATCGATGGCCAAACCTCGCTCACTTGCTGAAGAATCGCGCCAACTTTTAATAAATCTCTCAAAATATCGGCTTACTGATGCACTTCTGCGTTTGCTCAATCTTGAATTATATTCCCAAGTTCCTTCAGGAGAAGAGCTGGCGGTGACTACTATCGAATCCGGATCAAAATCCTTGTTCTCAAGTAACAAGCGCAGGGTTTGCCGGATACGGGCTATTTCCTGATAATTCATCGAAAGTCCTTCCAACACCTCGTCACGATCTTTTTCAAACTCAATACGACATACAGCATCAGCCTTTACCCTCCTCGATACTACCTGTGTCAGATATCTTTCACGCTCTTCAGCAAATGCGCTCAGAGAGGAGATATAAAAAGTGAGAGGATCACTCGGTTCGATAGTATAGATTTTATTTTCTTGTTCGTAAATCTCTCCACCAAGCACTATTTCCACTTTCCTGAGATGGGGACGCGTCCGGACTCTCTGAACATAGTTGTAAATAAAGTCCCCGCTTCTGTTGCACATGACGGTATCCAATCTGAGATGCTCAGTCACAATCGGAGCTTTGACATACCGGTCATACATTTTGCCGATATTATTTTTCTTCCATTCGTTGCGACGAAGGCGCAGACCATATGTATAGTGTTCAAGAGCCTCCTTTTCCGTTATCCCGTAGTGTGACATAAATAATTCATCCGAAACATATGCGGAATCAGTTCGGTATTTATAGAGTTCGGGTATATTTCTTTGGATAAATACTTCCAGCTGGTGCATATCTACGAATCTGGTGCTATCTGTTATTATTGAGTTTAGAAATCTGCGGTATTGCTGGTATCCCCGCAACTGACTTTTGCGATAACTCTCACCTGTGATGAGAATGCGGTCAAGCTCTACGCTATCTTCAAGGATATACATCACCGGTATCATTCTGAGTTGCCATTTGCTATCCCGAAGCTCTTTTGGTACCACTACCTGAAACTCGATGTCCACTTTCCCGTTTCGTTCCGCAACATTGCGAAATCTGGCCGTCACCACAGCGGCATTCAATTCTTCCGTGGCTACCATTTCACCACTTTTATCATCTCTAACAGCTCTCATGAGGTGATACAAATTGCCTTTTTCATCTTCAATTACTGTTGTATCACGTATAACCTCGGGTATGGATAGTTCACGCAATAGGTTTCTGTTTTCCCGTGGTATCGATATGGATGCAGAATAGTCGGCTAGTGATTCCATTCTTCCCGAAAGAGTTCCACAGGAGGTGGGGAGGAGCACTAGTGCAAATACAGCGATAACTATTGCAATTCTGTTTTTCATATAGGGTGTTAGAAAATGTAAACAAGTGAAACTATCAGTTCGCCCGGAATGAGAAACCATCCATGAGCATTATCGTCAGAAAGAATTGCTCCGCAACGTGGGCAATCGTAACGCGTGTACCATTTGTGCCCTCCCCATATGCCGGCTCCAAACTCGATATTAAAGTGACTGTTTATCATATAAGAGTATCCGAAAGCCGCCTCAGCGCCAACTGCAATCCCCTCTTCCGTGATTTGTCGGCCGAAAAATCCTCCGCTGTTGTACTCACGTACCTGTGTGCGCAAGCCAAACCACCATGAGGAGAATATATTCCATGGCCAGTACCTCATTCCTATTGAAGCCTCGCGTTTGCGATTTTGAAAATAGCCTTTTTCCTGTGAGCCATACTGCCAGGGATTGTATCTTACTCCTGCATTGACCGAGATGTGGCGTGAGGCGGCAACCGAGACACCACCGCTTAAAGTGCCCAGATTGGCTATATCGGCCAGATTGGCAGAAACCGCAACATGTTGAGCTCTTGCACTTAAAGTTGTGGCGGAAATAATAACTGCTATTAAAAGTAATCTGTTCATCTTTACCTTGCATTCTCTATTTGACCACAAAAGTAAATATTATTTATGGAATACCAAAAATAAATCACAATAAACATAGTAATAATTGACAAACTCAAAATAATGCTACATTTGCAGCTGAAATATTAAATACATAAATAATATGATACCTTCTATAACCTATTCGAAATATATGATCCTTTGTGGAGTTAAGTGTAGGTGATTCTGTAGAAATAAATATCCCTACGGCGGATGTTGGTCGCACAGAGGGTAAATTTCTTGTATATCCGCATAGCATTAGAGCTCTGTAAGAGTGATTAAATTGTTATTTTTGCAATATGGATACTATTGCAATCATTATGACGGTAAGTGCGGCGCTGTTTACCGGCATTATAGTCTGGTTAGTGGCCAGGAGACATTTTGCTGCCAAAATAACCAATAAGGATCTTACCATTGTAGCCCTGGAAAAGGATCTCGAGCACACAAATGGGCGTATGGCCGATATGGAGCAAGCTCACGACAAGCTTCTTGAACAACTCGAAAAAAGCCACAAGGAGAGCCTTTCGCAACAACTGGAGACCCTTAAGGCCCAAATGGTGGTACAAAATGAAGAGATCCTGAAAGGTCGTGAGGCTCAATTTGACAAGCATGCAAAAGAGTCCTTTGACTCAATTACAGAACAGCTCAACAAGGAGTTAAAGCGAATGACGGAATCTTTTGACGCTGATAAGCGTAATCGTACTGAAACCTCCGCAACGCTTCGGACGCAACTTGAAGAGGCGGTCAAGAATATTAAAGATCAATCTCTAAATATTGGTGACAAGGCCGATAGACTTGCTACTGCCATTCGTGGCAACAATAAAATACAGGGGTGCTGGGGAGAAACACAGCTCGTCAACCTGCTGAATGCAGAAGGATTGACCGAGGGGCGGGACTATCATAGAGAACAGACTTTACGTGACGAGCTTGGAGTAGCATACCGGCATGATGAATCAGGTCGCAAGATGCGTCCGGATTTCATTCTGCACTATCCGGATAATACCGATGTGATAGTGGATTGCAAAGTCTCCCTTGCAGCACTCGCAGACTATATGGAAGCGACTGACGAAAAGGCGAGGGAAGAAGCCTCAGCACGAAATCTAAAAGCTATTCTCAACCAGGTAAAGGATCTCTCCATGAAGGATTATTCAGCTTATATCCCGAAGGATCGCAAAACTCTCGGTTATGTTATTATGTATGTACCGAATGTAAACGCAATGATCCTTGCGCGCCAGAAATCCCCTCAGATAGTGAACGAAGCCTTTGCCCAAAATGTTCTGATTACCACTGAAGAGACCTTTATGCCATTTCTCAGGCTTGTAAGATCGGCCTGGGTCAATGTAGAGCAGGCAAGAAATCATGCCAATATGGTGGATGCGGCACGCAGAATGCTGGACCGTGTAGCCGATTTTGTGAAATATCATGAGCAACTTGGTAAAGCACTCACAACTGCTCAACAAAAGTACGAATCCACGGATAAGAAGATAAGAGAGGGGGGACAAAGCATTGTCAAGGCTGCAAATGACCTCATTCGCTGTGGTGTGACACCAAGCAAGAACAAAGCTCTACACTTTGAGGAATGATCTGTTTGAGGTGGAGATGATTATTGAAATATTGGAAGGTTCGGATAGAGATGCTTGTAAAAATCCATCAGTAATCTCACCATCATTTGTTCATGTGTAATATCTTCATGGACATATTTGACATCTGCATTTATTTCCATTAGATATTCGTAGAGTTTATTTCCACTAATGGGTGGAACATATAAATCGTTATAACAGTTATATAGATGAACCGTGCAATCAGGTATCCAATCATTCGGTATGGAGTGTTTTTTCAATGCATCCATAATTATCAGGCGATACCGGTTATCCTCATTTTGCAAAAAATCTTCATTGAAGTAGTCGTTAAGATCGTGTCCTAAAATAGGCGTGACCTCTCTAACAGGCAGGCTCCCATCGCAGAATTCAGGAAACCCTTCCAGAAGTTTGCCCTTAAAAATCTTAGTGAAATCCAGATTTAAATTCTCATAGTAATTCAAGGACCAGATTATATAGGGGCTGGCAGCATATAAAGAATAACGAGTTTCAAACAAATCATTAATACAGAGATCCGGGTGGAAAACGCCACCTCCGACAAAGATGTCTTTTGCCTTAATATTAAACTCCTTGTGTAGCGAGATATATCTGGCTAATGCCCATGCGCCGGAAGCTCCGCTCGAATAACCAACCACAGTAATCCTATTAGGTATTTTGTAGTGGTAATGATTATAAACGAACTCTCTAGCCGCCAGATAAAAATCGACACATATTTCTGCTATGTTGTCGTGTTGAATAATGGAGAGTGGTTGATTTGCACTGGTGCCCAGTCCAATCCCATCAGGCACCAGGCATATATAATCACCGGCCAGGGCTAACAGGGCTTCTACACTAAATCTATCATCAGTACCGCTTTGTCCTTTAGTTTTGAAAAAGGGATAGACGAAAATAAGGCCCTTTGGTAATCTGTTTTGTGGACAATATAAGAGTCCCGATGCTACTACGGATTCACCAAAGGGATCTTTGGTGTTATATGCAATACCATGCACAGTATAATCTTTTGCCAGAGCAACGACAAAATTAAGTTTTTTAAGTAATTGTTGTGCTTCCTGCTCACTATAACCAACCTCTAACAATAACTTTCCAGGAGTAGTTCCAAAATCACTTGCGGACTGCTTGACAAGCTCCTCCATTGTTACACCCATTTCAAAGAGTTGATGATTGAATTTATCATATTCAACTTCTTCAAAGAGCGGCTCTCTTTCACAACTAAAAAGAGAGAATAGTAAAATGAAAAATATAAGAAAATAGCGTTTCATTAAGAGGCAAATATATAGAATTATTCTATCATGCCTAAATATAATATTTTAATTGAAATTGGGTTATAGGTTGGGGTAAATATGCTTGAAAAAATCTATCGTCATATAAATTACCAATTCCTGATGTCCTACATCTTTTTGTGTAAATTCAACATCAGCATTTATTTCCTTTAGATATTGATATAGCGTCTCACCACAGATTGGGGGAACAAATGAATCTTCAAAACAGTTGTATAGATGTACTTTGCACTCCGGTTTCCAATCATTTGGTATGGAGTTCTTTTTTAATGCTTGCACTATTATCTGACGGTACGGGTTCTCTTCGTTTTTTAAAAAATCATAATCAAAATAGTTCCTCAGATCGGTTCCAACGATAGATGTTACCTGCTGAATACCTATCGACCCGTTGCATAAAGAGGGAAATTCTTCGAGCATCTTGCCGGTTAACATCTTTGTAAGGTCGAGATTTAAATTTTCATAGTAATTCATTGACCAAAGTACAAATGGTGCCGCTGCAAATTCAGAATAGCAAGTCTCAAACACAGTTTCAAGATAGAGCTCAGGGTAGTAGAGACCTGATCCTATGAAGATGTCTTTTACATTAATCCTCAATGTTTTATCCTTAGAGAGAAGTCTTGCCATGGACCAGGCGCCGGGAGCACCGCGGGAATAGCCAAACAGGGTGATTTCTCTGGGCAACTTCCTTTTATAGTTGTTATAAATAAACTCTTCAGCTGCCAGATACAAGTCTATTCCCGTTTCTGCTATATTTTTGTTATGAATTATAGACATTGGCAGATCCGAAGTGAGTCCGAACCCAATTCCATCCGGAATCAGGCAGACATATTCTCCCAACCCATTTAAAATGGCTTCTATTGAATATCGTAAATCGGTGCCACAGTTAGATTTCGACTTGAAAAAAGGATAAATGAAAAGAACACCTTTAGGTTTATTGTTTTTTGGATAGTATAGTAGTCCGGAGGCTACGACCGGGTTCCCAAGGGGATCTTTGGTGTTGTATGCAATACCATGCACGGTTTGATCCTTTGAGAGCATAATATAGAGATTAAGCTTTTCAAGTATTGATTTTGATTCCTTCTCGTCAAAACCGAAATCAGCTAACAATTGCCTGGGAGTTGCACCCAATTCCTTAGAACCCTGCTTGATAAGTCCCTCTAAATTGACATCTTCCTCGAAGAGCTGGTGGCTATATTTAACATATTCAACTTTCTCAAACTCAACCGGTTTTTTTTCACAACCGATAAGAGAGAAAGCGAAAATAAACAATGCCCAAAATGACTTTTTCATAATGCAAGATACTAACTAATACGCTATTAACAAACTTTAAAAAAAATATTTGATCTGTAGTGTGCCTGCAACTCCTTCCATTGTATAGGATTGCTTTAAAGTATATCTGAACGCGTGAGCCATTAGAGAGGCATCAAGATTCTTTGTGATATGAATATTCATTCCTGCACCAAGATAAATTGCCTCCTGATCGGGAAAGTAGGCCACTACTGAGTTTATAGCAAATAAGTTTGATACAGGATAATAAAGCTGTCCGGCAAAGCTCCAACGGGATATGGTCAATTCCCTTACGGAGTCTTCATTTGGCTGATAGGAGAGGATAAGGTCTGTTATATCGTATGGTTTGTTGGTGTATAAAAGCTCAGTTTGTATTATAAGATTGTTCTTAAAAACTCTATCTACACCCATTGCGATCTGAACGATATCCCGTTGCTCCTCAACAGTGCGATAGTCGTGAAAATAGGAGCCCTCAAACCGGATGTTAAAACTATTAAGCTCTGTAGTAAAGCCCCCTCCTGCAAAAAGAAAATGGCCCTTGTAAACTCCTCCCAGTAATTGATAGTCGAGTTTGCGGAACAAATTTCGGTGAAGTATGGCCACTGTAGGAGAACCTCTTCTGTCTGCAGAAACGGCAATCTCGCTGGTAGCAACTTCGTTATGGAAAAAAGAAGCACGCACGGCATCACAGCCCATTTTTTCGGGATAGATCAAATTTATATAAGGGGAGGAGTTAAAGATATCATTCGGGTGCCATAATATCGTATTTCCCCAGTTTATCCTCTGTCTGCCTACAATAATCTCAAAGTGCTCAGTACTCCATCTCAATGCAACGCGGTCCAAAGCGAAATTCAACCATTTCTTTTCATCATCTACCAGCCTATATGAGAGTTTCAGCAGATTGTGATCCTCTGTTGAAGTTGATTTGATCAGGTTTAGAATATCTTTGTTGCCAAAAGAGAAAGTTGTTTGACTACTGATCTGGAGATCGAAGTTATTGATACGCCACTTAAAATTTAATCTTTGTGAGGTCAAATTTTGCCATAAAGTCTCATCAAAAGGGTCAGGTCTGGTGCCACCCACAAGGGAAGAGTTGTTGACGTATCCCGAGAGAGCGACTTGTGCATTTACACATATGCAGCATAATTGCAAACAAGAAAATGCTATGACAAGCCTACGGAACATAAGTCTCATCCTTTGTTATCCGGCCATCCTCAAGTGTTATAAGCCTTCTGGCTCTATTCATCACGCGTGGATCGTGAGTTGAAAAAAGAAAAGTAATTTTCTCCTTTTCATTGAGAAGCAGCATGGTATCTAGCAATTTTTCCGCAGCTGCCGTATCGAGATTTGCAGTTGGTTCATCTGCAAGTATGAAAAGAGGTTTGGAGGCTAAGGCGCGAGCTACTGCGATCCTTTGTTTTTGACCGCCGGAAAGGGTGGATGGACGGGATCGGGCACGATCTGTCATGCCAATTACCTCGAGAAGTTCTGCTATTCGTGCATCTCGTTGCTCTCGATCTACTCCCTGTAATTCCATAATAAACCCTATGTTCTCTTCCACAGTCAAAACCGGAATCAGATTGAGGAATTGGAATACAAACCCAATGTTGTGCAAACGAAAATTTACCAGTTCTTTATCTGTAAATAGATGTATATCCTTTCCTTTTACAAACACTTTTCCGGAAGAAGGAGTGGTAAGTCCTCCTATCAGATTTAGAAGGGTGGTTTTGCCTGAGCCGGAAGGACCGACTACTGCGGTAAACTCCCCACTGGAAATAGATAAGTTGATACAATCAGCTGCCTTTATCTCCGACTTGCCATTTATGAAAGACTTGGAGAGGTTCTCGGTTCTTACAATAATGGAACTGTTATTTTCTGCTAAATCATTCATAATTACATTTAAATTTACTTAAGAACCTTTTTTATAGGCGATATTGTTACAATCACACTAATAGCCGTCATCAATACAAATATATAAACAAAATCTCTTATATCTATTGCAGGATAAACAATCGTACCGAAACCATATCCGGATTGATTGTCGAATAGGAATGTGAAATCAATACCCGATTGTGAAGAGATTGAAACGGCGATAACACTCAGAGCCAGCCCTAAAAAAGTAGCTATAAATGTTGTAAAAAGTGTTTCTATGATAATCATACTAGCAATACGACTTCCACTCATTCCAACTTTGTTGAGCATTCTGAACTCTCCTTTTCTCTCAACGACAGACATCATCATAAAATTGGATGTGCTAAGTCCTAAGGCTATAAAGAAAAGCACTAAAAAGAGAAAGCTGGCCAATCTATGCCAGGCACTTATTAATTGGAGCAGAGGAAGTACTTCATTCCATTTTTTTACTTCGTAATCGGGCAATAATTGAGTTATCTTCTGCTTTACATCATCACACTCCTCCAAATCGTTTAAAACAAGAGCAACCTCATGCACAGCCACATCGGGAAGATTCAGGTAGGGCATTAAATCTGAGAATTGCACGAAGGCCGTCATATTGTCAAAGCTCTTGGTGTGGGTTTGAAAAAATCCTCCCACCCTAAAGAGTACCTTCTGAATCTCTCCCGAGGAGTCTTGAAAAGATACTATTATTTTTGACCTTAGGTTTACATTCAACTTCTCGGCCGTGCGCTTACTTATAATTATAGGTCTTAAAATATCATTGTCGAAATAGCTCCCATCTCCACTTTCAATGCTCTTGTAAATGGAAGATACCATAATCTCCTCCTCTTTGTCAACTCCTATTAAAGTGAGTCCGGAGCTTGTTTGTGCTGTAGAGACAAGTGCATTGGTTTTCAATCGATAAGAGACATAATCCACTTCCTTGATGCCACTTAAGGTCGCCTGAATGACCCTCCTGTCCATAAACCCGGAAATGTCATTCGAAGTGGAAAAACCTTTAGTATGAATTTGTAAATGAGAGGTTTGCATATCGATATATTCCATAAAAACACCTTTAGCCCAACCGTTGACGAGAGCAACCACAAATGAAGCGGCAAAAACAGCTACTGTAACGATTGTAATTAACAGAGTGCTACGGCCTTTCCTTCGGAAAATATTTCTAAAAGCCATTTTATAGATTATCTTCATCACCTTCTCTTTTATTTAATCCCTCATCTACCTTTAAAGATTGTATAACCGCAACCGGATAAGCAATAACTGCAAGCGATATACATAGGACTATCAAAAATGGTTCAAGATAGGTCTTGAACTCCAATGAGGTATATATTCCCGAATAGATGGAGAATTTTTTCAGTGTTTCTACTGCCTCACCATAGAGTGGTAAAGGGTGGTTAGTAAAGTAATAGACAATAGGCAAACTTATGAGAGCAGCCATTACTACACCCAACAAGGCAACTATTATCAGCTCATAAAAGAGACATTTACTTAACTTATTGCGTGACATGCCAATAGATACTAATACCGAGAATTCGAATCTTCTCTCTTTCGTCATCAATATAACCGTGCCTAAAATATTTGAACCAACAAGCACATAGAGAAAAATCAGTATGACCAGTCCTACGGAATCAGTAAAACGAAAATAAAACAAATACTCCTCCATGGTTGACTTCCAATCTCTGATTTCATATTTATCGGCAGGAAAAATGCTTTGAATCTGTGATTTTATCAGATCCACTTTATCCAATCTTTCTGACATTATATAGATATCACTATAGCAGTCATCAGCCTGAAATAGCTCTTGAGTAGCAGATAAGGTCATGAAGACTCTGCTTTTGTCAATAGTGGAAACCGGTATTCTGGCAACTCCCTGAACGGGAACCAGTCCTACAGCTGAAGTACCATGATACCCCAGGCCCATAACAGCCAGAGTGTCACCGACTTCTATCCCCAACTGCTCTTTCATGTTTTCGCCCATGATCAATCCCGTATCATATTTGGAGAACCACTCTCCTTCAATCATTCCTAAAACCGTCCCAATACGATCCTTTTCAGAGTCGGGGTCTATGCCAACTACAGCTACTGCCTTGGCCGAGTTGGTTGATGAAGGGGATACGAGAAAGTAGGATTGAAGAGTGGGGGAGACGCTCTTTATATATGGAAGCTTTGAAATTGAGTTTAAAGTAGCCGAATCTATCTGCATTATATCGTCGATAGATCGGGTTTGGGAATAATTTATAGATCTTATCTCAATATGTCCTCCGGAAAACTTAAGAATACTATCGGCTGAAGAGTTAAGTATTCCATTTTTTACGGAGCCGAAAATAATGGAGAAAAATGCGGCAATAAATACGGAAGATATGGTTAACAGAGCACGATGGGGATTCCTGTGCAAATTTAACCAGGCCAATTTTATCATAGAAAACTATCAGTTAAGACGTCTCATATTTTGCAGCGAGAAAAAACTCTCATTTAAAGAAGGAACATAAACCCAGTCCAATATATTAACAACAGTTCGATGTCCCTCTTTGTCAGCAGGAATAACCTCCAGCTGAAGGGGAATATAGTGTTCTTTGATTTTTTTTATGTTGTCGGAAAAATATGTTCTAATCAAAATGTCTCCTTCATCATAGTACTCAATCTTGCGTTCTACAAAACTTGTCTTGCTAATCCAAACAATTACTCTATCCCAGATTGTGGTGCTTTCTGCATGTGGTGTCAATATCAATTTATAACAGAGATCTCCTTCAATTAACTCTTCGCCTAGTAATTCATGGTTAAAATCGGATAAAAAAGAGGAACTGTTCAACATATCGTCGATTGTAAAATCGCTTCCCTGCCAGGAAGTGCCGGAGGCCGAAGCTGCTATTTTGATCGTTCTTTCTATTGCCGGTTGCCACCCCCACATGTTATCTCCCCTTTTGAGAAATGCCTCTCCTCTCTCTTTTGGCGGAGAAACAATCAGGACCATCGCCATATCTCTTGTATGCACCCAGGTTTTGATTCCTATGGAGCGCTGCCAGGTGGGTCTATATACAATCATCTCCCCCTGAGCTTGAAAATGACTGATAAATCGGTTATTGTAGGCTTTTTCAACAATTTTATAAGCACTAACCGACTGAGCAGACACCGTAGGTATGCACAATAGTATTAATGTTGCTATTTGAATTAGTCTCAAAACCATATCATATCCATGTTCCGGGCTTTTGGCAAAATAACTAAGTTATTGCCGTAGCCAAACAATGGGTAATTAGTTGATTTGGGATATTGTTAGAACACTAACTTTCTCCATCGATCGATAGGGAAAGTTAGTGTTATTCTATAAATATCTATATTGCTTCCGGAAACTAGAAATAGAATGCTGCTCCCAGCATGAGATTGCTTCCGTCAAGGTCCAGACCAAGTCGGGTAAGCTTGAAGTCGCCATCTGAATCTCTCAAATGTTGGAATCCTACAGAACCTATCTTTGCTAAAAGTTTTACACTATCGCTGATAGCAAAAGAAACACCCGGTCTTAAAGCAAGTTCAAGAGAAAAATATTTACCATCAGAAAATTTCTCGGTCAGGAAATTAAAACCAAAAACACCATCAGTAAAAATCTCAAATCCTCCCTTCCTTATCAGAGTGTAGCGAATATAAGGTGCTACTCGTATTGAGCTGAATCCACCTCCGTCATCGGAGCTGATATCCGCAGCTGTACTGAGAGCTGAACTTAACAAGGCCTTATAATCTGTTATGTCTATAGAACCAAGTGCAGCATATCCTTTAATATAACCAACACTCACTCCTACAGCCATACTGGTGGATAAATGATACCCTAGTTCAGGCAGGAATTTAAATGAAAATCCTGATTGAGTGTCATCACCGCCATTATCGCCCGTGTTAAAATCATCGAAATCATCGAAACCACCAAACCCACCGCCACCGGCTCCGGCTACGTTACTATAAGTAAAACCAAATGTGCCGCCAACATAAAATTGTGCGTGTGCCTGAGCACATACAAACAGGGACACCAAAATAATAAGTAATTTTTTCATACCGAATAAGTTTTAAGAAAATAAATTTAAGTCTATAAGACAAATGTACAAATAATTAAATTATTATCCTTATTAAAAACTCTAAATCTTCGGTTATTTTAATTATTCTTAAGTAAAATGTAATGTGTCACTATGCTTATTAAATAAAACCTGATGGTTACATCAAGGTTATCATTCCCGGGAGCGTGCCCGTTGCGGTAATGCTTTGCAGGCCATCATCAGTAGTATAGGAGGCTTTGATCGTAACACCTGTGATGGGGTACTCTTGTTCATCATGGAGCTGACTATATGAGACGCTGTTGCCATTGATGACCCTTATGCCACCATCAGAGTGGGTTATGGAGATTTCCCACAAAGCTGAAGATGTGCAATCTGCTATGCTTTCATCGCTAAAGATAGCGACGGCGGTAAATGAAATTGACTCTCCCGGGGCGAGAGTAACTCCTGCAGGGGAAGTAAAGCTGTTCTCTGATGGGGTAATATGAACATCAACGGGATATTTCGGTCTGACATTTAAAACTTTCATATCTGTAACAGTGATTCCGCCCGAGGAATAGGTAACTTTGACAGTAACCGGCTTATATGTATTACTATTATTAGATGCTACGATTGTGTTGCCGATAAGAGTTGCATAGGATGCATTTTCCCCTTCAAGTGAATAGGTGACGCCGGATGAACCAAATGTTTCGGTAGTGCCGTCACTATATGTCACCATAGCTGAAAGCACACAATTGCTATCACCCTGGGCGATGGTATATCTACTCATATATAATATGATATCTGATGCAGCCACCACCTCTTTTCCATTGATGATAACATTGGTAATGTCCGTTAAAACGGCTTCTCCATGGGAAAATGCTCCCTCGATGGTGATATTTTGGGCTGAGGAGCCGCTATTATTTCCCCTTAGTACCCCATTTTCTACCTGATAGTTGAATACATACTCCTCTCCGGATGTGATTATATAATTGACGTCATTTTCCGTGGTTACAGAGCCGTCACTCCAGGTAACGCTTGCAGAGAGTTGGCTTGAGCCATTCCATGCGATGGTTGAAGGGGATGCTGATATTGAAAGTGCCGTAGGGCTCTTTGTTGCTCCTTCGACTGTGAGGTTTGCTGTAGCACTTATTCCTGAGAATGTGGCTGTTATGATGGTTGTGCCAGTTGAAGATGTCAAGTTGCATCCTGTGGCCGTACCCTCATCTACCGTTGCCAGCGCTATGTTGGAGCTGCTCCACGAGCAGAGAGATGTAATATCTTTCGTTGTCCCATCTGAGTATGCGGCAGTTGCTGTGAAGGAGATGCTTTCATTCGCCGTTATGGTGGCTGAGGCAGGGGAGAGTGTCAGGGATGTGATCTGGGGGTCTTGTGCTACAATTGTAATATTAGTATATGTGCTTTTTCCACTGTGTGTTGCTATAATTACCGCATTACCTATGGCCAGAGCGCTGACTTCGCCCGCGCTGACTGTTGCCTTGTCGGGGTTGAGGCTACTCCAATTTGCGGAATGGGTTACATCAGAAGCGGATGATCCGGTTACCACCCCGTTGACTATTGTTGTAGTGGTTAATGTTGCTGTTATCTGCAAAGATGCGCCCAGAGCAACTGTCGCAGATGTAGGGTTAAGATTTAACCTATATCTATATCGTGTATAACCGTCACGATAACATTTGATACTTGCATTGCCACTTACACCATTGTATTCTGCGGTAATAACTACATTAACATAATTCTCGCTTCCGGTATAGATGTTAGTCAACGAAGCTGAGGAGAGGCTTGCTGCATTTGGCATACTGTTGCTCCAGGAACAGAGTGTCGTAATATCACTTATTGAGCCATCTGACCAGAGAGCGCGTGCGCTCAAATGAGTACTGTTGTTATAGTAGAGTTCTTCAAGGGAGGGTTCCACAATAATTTCTGTGATGGTTACTGTCGGTGCAACATTTATTTGAAGCATGCTGCTCTTTTTCAGGTCGAGGGTAGTAGCAGTCAAGGTTGCATTTATCGGTACTGTAACATTGGAGGTACTGGTTATGATAACCTTTTCGCCGTCGCGGGAATAACTCAGATCTCCCTCTTCAAATGCATCACTGCCCTTAAGGATTACCGGCAGGCCGGCGGGGGAGAGCAGAAGGTTTGCTGAGTCTTTCCCCAGTGGGATAAGATTCAGAATAATAGGATCCCAGCCGATAGCTCTATTGTCCTCCACAACGCCCGGATCCACCTTCCATGACTCTGCAGAGATAGAGCTGTCCGATGGAAGAAAAGTGAGGGTATGGAGCGTGTTGCGTTTAATGTCGAATGAAGAGGTGTTATCAGCTCCGAGATAGATCCTGAATATCATATTCTCTGAATTTAGTCCGGTAGAAACGCCACCACCTATATATCTGCCCTCTATTTCCAGAAATGTGCAGAGATCTTTCGCTGAAGGAATATTGTCGGGTATTTTGGCCCAGGGGTCTTCATTGTCCGGCAAAAGATTCCCCTGAAGGTTTTCATACATATAAAATGAAACTGCAGATCCGGCATTTAGACGCTGAAGATCGGCAACTGTGGCCATATCCCCGTTTAGAGTGGTAGTCGCAGCTCTGCCTGAAAATGGAAACGCTTCAGCAGCAGAGTTGAGAAGCCTTACTCCCGTCACCTCAAAACTTCCCTCAATATTGCTGCGGTCAACAATCAGATCATATCTTGCTACAAGACGCACAAAATCCATTGTATAACTATTATTGCCTATTGCAACTGACAAAGTGCCACTGTGAGCCATTGGAAAACCTCCTGAACTCAGTTTAGCCAGCCCCGGCCATCCGACGGATATCTCTTTTAAGCCATTTTCAAATGCCGGAGGAGTAAATTCCTCTACATTGGCCAGCGCATATACTTTATAATTGCTTCCTACCGGAAGATCAAGAGAAATCTCTTCTCCGCCGGAAAACCGGTATGATCCCGAAAGTTTCCCCATATTGTCATAAAGAGCTATATCTATTCTAATTAATGCGGAGTCATCCACATCGATACTGCTCTTTGTGGCTATTTCATCCTTCACAACAGAGAGAAATTTTACATTTCCGGTGATCTTGTTGATCTTTGAATCTTCCCTGCATCCCGCCACAATAAGGGCAACTAGCAGTGCGAATAACAATTTCTTTAGCGTTTTCATGGTAATATTTTTAAATAGGCACTAATTTTGACCTCAAATATCTAAAACATTTACCATATAATAAAATATATTGACACACCTCATTTTTTGAAAATGGCCCCGGAAGCGATTCAGGAGGGGTATTAAAACAACCGAGAAGTTGTTTTTTCATTTCCGACATTCGGTTGTTACCGTTCTATAATGCTTCAATTGCCTAAGCAGCATCACATTGCTTTTCTCGGAAAAAAGCACAAATGCCGAAAATCGAAAAATCTTCTCAAAAGTAGCTTTCAGACCCTTTTCTTTATAGATTCAATGCTTTTCTTTGTGAAAAACAATTGGAATTAATAAGCAGGAATTAGTATGACAGAACTACTCAACATTTCATTCGACATCGCAAATAGGGATTTTTGCGTAGAAATCAACAGGGAGGCTCCCAACTCTAAAGAACTTATTGCCCTTGGATTGAATTTGCTTTATAAAGATTTGCCTGACATTATGGCTTCATCAATTGCAATTGCACTTTACATCTCTGATGATCCGGAATGTCTGGCAGCCATTCTTAAATATCGCATTCTTAAAATTATTTCCACTTTTGAAGGAAAACCAGATATGAAATCTACAAAAAATATTATAAAATCAATAAAAACAGATAAAAAGTTAAAATAAATTATAGAAGATTGTCTTTTTTTTATTATATTTGTGAAATATTATAACAATTTTAATAAAATAAAGCAATATGGCAGGAAAACGTCAAAGCAAAGTATCCACTTTAGTTAATCTAGATTTCATCGCTCACTTCCTGAAAATGTCGGGTGAAAATGTCTCTTCCTTTTCCCGTAAAGCGGGTATATCTAAGCAATCCATGCAACAATGGTTTGAGTATGATGATATGACAATTGCTAAGATTATGGAGATATTTGATAACTATGGATATAATTGGGACTACCGTCTGGAATCCAGACGCGACTCTGAAGAGGTAGAGATGCCCGAGCATCTGGAGATCGAAGTTGCTGAACGTGCCTATCCTCGCCTGGATTCCGGTAAACGACTTTTTGAATTGCGCCGCGCCATTGTTGATGCCGGTTATACCAATAAGGATTTTATTGAACAATTGCGCAAAAAGGGCCTGGCCCATAGTGGTATGCCCTGGTGGACCAACTGTGTTAAGGTCGATTCGATATATCTAAGCGATTTGCGAAATATGGCTGAAGAGCTTGATTGCGATTTGAAAATCAGCATTAAGCCCAAGCACAAGGCGGAAGATTAGTTTTCCTTTACCGGATCACAGGTAAGGTCAACGCCGAGTCTTCTGAATACCTTGCGATCCACTTCGGTTAACATTACTGTAGAATGTACTTGACAGCCGTCGAGTTCGGGAAGTTTTTCCAGAGCGCGGCGGCAATTTTCATCTGTGGTGCTGAGCATTGACAATGCTACCAGTACTTCGTCAGTATGAAGACGCGGGTTACTTCCGTGAAGGTATGAGACTTTTGTTTTCTGTATGGGCTCTATCATGCTCTGTGGTATCAGTTTGACACTATGATCGATACCTGCCAGATATTTGGTAGCATTGAGTATTAAAGCGGCACTGGGCCCCAGAAGATCGCTTGTCTTTGCAGTAATGATGGTGCCGTCAGGCAGCTCAATAGCGGATGCGTGAAGATTAGTCTGCTCTTTGCGCTCTTTAGCTGCTACCGTAGTCTTACGGAAAGCGGTAGTTATTTTTGCCTGTTTCATCACCAGAGCTATCTTTTTTACCTCAGCATCATTGAGGGCTCCCTCTGCAAGTTTGCCCAGGGCAGTGTAATATCTGCGGATGATCTCATTGCGTGCAGCATTGCTGCAAACTTCCTCATCGCTTATGCAGAATCCTATCATGTTTACACCCATATCGGTAGGTGATTTGAAGTGGTTTTCACCATAAATGCCTTCGAATAGGGTGTTGAGAACGGGAAAAACTTCTATATCACGGTTATAGTTGATTGCAACGGTACCATATGCTTCCAAATGGAAAGGGTCAACCATATTGACATCATTGAGGTCTGCCGTAGCTGCCTCGTAAGCGAGATGGATGGGATGCTTGAGGGGGAGATTCCATACGGGGAATGTTTCAAATTTTGCATAACCTGCTTTAGTGCCTCTCTGGTGGTGCTGATATAGTTGGCTCAGGCAGACCGCACATTTTCCGCTGCCCGATCCGGGAGAAGTAACTATAACGAGAGGACGTGTGGTTTCTACATAATCATTTTTCCCGAACCCTTCATCTGAATCGATAAGGGCAACATCATTAGGATAGCCTTCTATGGTGTAGTGATAATAGGTGCAGATACCCATACGCTCGAGTCTCTGGCGATAATGGTCAGCACTGGCCTGACCATTATAGTGGGTAATAACCACGGCACTTACAAGAAAACCTCTGCTTTCAAATTCCTGGCGAAGACGCAGTACATCCATATCGTATGTGATGCCGAGGTCGCTGCGAATCTTATTTTTCTCAATATCGACTGCACTGATTACAATAATAATCTCGGCATCATCGCTCATCTGCATAAGCATACGAAGCTTACTGTCAGGCTTGAAACCCGGCAGAACACGGCTGGCATGATGGTCATCAAAAAGTTTGCCTCCGAATTCGAGGTACAACTTATCGCCGAACTGGGCGATACGTTCCCGTATGCGTTCGGACTGAATTTTCAGATACTTATTATTGTCAAATCCAATTGTCATTACGGGATACAAATTTAGGGATTTTTTTTGTTTTACACAAAAAATGGTGGGGTTGCGAGTTGCTTGTTGCGTGTTATGGGGTACAGGGGAGTTATGAGTAGAACCTCTTATGAATATTATGTGTTGAGTATATAAAAAAGGGGTATGACTTTCTTTTGTCATACCCCTTTTCGTTGTTTTATGTTGTTTCTTAATTAATCTTAGTTGAAGAGATAACGTATTCCGATCTGGAATTTCCAGCACTGGCCGTAATCGTAATTGTAGTCATACGACTGAGTCAGATAACTGCCATCCTTCTGATACATTGAGAATACGGGCTGCTTCTTGTCATTTTGACCCTCATATTTGAGGATTGAGCTGTTGTTGGAGATGGAGTTGATTTGGTAAACACCCCATTTTGAGTTCAAGAGGTTGCCGATATTCATGAAGTCAAACACCAGTTGGAAGTTGTGTCTGGTATTTCCGATATTGAAAGCAAAGTCCTCAGCAATGCGAAGATCGAAGCGGTGAACCCACGGAGAGCGTGCAGCATAAGCCTCGGCATACTCACCCTTGTGATTCTTAAGATATTTATCCTGCTCAACGAATTTCCAGAATGCAGCGCGGTCAGCGTCGGTTTTGAAGTTGATTTGGCTATCATCCTTGGGGATATACATAAGGTCGCGGTTGATGCCGTCACCATTCATATCATTTGAGTAAACATAGCTGTAGCCGTTGCCTGATGATCCGCTATAGAAGAGGTTGAGGTGAAGTCCTTTGCCGCCAAATATCTTGAAGGGGATAAAGTAGTTGATACTTGCAATCAATTTATGGGGAACCACATATTGCGAGCGCTGTACAGTACCGAAGTTAGGACCATCAATAGTGATAAGGCCCTGCCAGGTGGATACCGGGTCACTTCCGGGCAATCCTGATACCTCTTTGGATTCGGTCATTGTATATGCGAACATCAAATCGAGATTTCTTACAGGCTGAGCTGTAAGAGTTATGTTGGCCGTGTAGCCGTAACCCTTGCTTGTATTAGTCAGAACAACAGCATTCTTCCTTGAGTGAATTGCATAGTCTGAGGGATAGATTAAACGGTTGTCAGCACCGCGGAAGCGCTTCCAATTCGTCGGGTGATTAATATTGATATTATCAATCGTAACCCCGCTGACTACCTTGTTGAACATAAATTCTCCGGTAAGGGTAAAGGGGAAGGAAACGGGAAGTTGCCAGTCAACGGCGATTGAGGATTTCCAAATCTGAGGCATTTTGAAGTTGCGGTCAACACCGGAAATCTTCGAACCTGCAACGTGGTTGCTCTCATTGAGCTCGGTCTGGAGTCCCAGTGCCTTGATAGCTTCCTGAACATCGGTCATCATACCGCCGTTGAATTGGTCAAGTCGCTTGTCATATGCTCCTGTAGGAACGCCATTCTTATATGATGTTCTGAACTGTACAGAGTTCTGTACCAGACCTGCGTTTGTCGGCATATTGGTGAAGAATACCAGTGGGAGACGACCTGCAAAGAGACCTGTACCTCCACGCAGCTTTATGGACTTGTCTCCCTTCACATCCCAGATAAAACCTATCCTGGGAGAGATCTGGAGATTAGCTTTGGGCCACAAGCCGGTATCGATCTTCTGGTCATCCCTGAAAGTGAGATCATATATGGCTTTATTGGTGGCTATGTCGCTTTCGTCAAATAAGAGTTCGTCAAAACGCACACCATAGGTGAGTTTGAATTTATTGCTTATGTTCCACTCATCCTGCACGTATAAACCGATCTGGTTAAATGTAACACGAGCGTTGGGGTTGGGTTCACCGTTCCATCCATAAGTGATGGCAAAAGACTCGGGAGTCCTGCTATTGAGGAAATCATCGAGACTGTTGTAGCGGTAGTACATTGTACCGTTGCGCATATATGCGTTGTCAGCAAATTGGTACTCATAACTCACACCTGCAAGTATTTTGTGATTGCCTAAAAGCCAGGTAATATCATCCTTAATTGTGAGAATGTTGTTGTGTACACCGTTATTCCAGGTAAAGAGCTCATAACCAAGAGACATATAAGGCTCCATAATCTGCTTGCCTTCGCCATCCTTGCCGGCCATAATGTCAATGTGGGGGAAGGGGGCAGACTTTGAACCTCTCACATCATCGATTTTGGAGAAAGTCACAAGAAGCTGATTGGAGAGGTTGTCGGTAAATCTGCTGTTGAGATCGGCAGAGAAAGACTGTACCAGGTTATCCATAGAGTACATGGTGTTGGCGAAAGCCATTGACTGGTTGCCCACGCGGTATGTGCCGTTGAGGCGGTATCCTGTATCGGATGAGTTGCCGTTTGGAGCATTCCAGGCAGTATTCTTAGTATAGTTGTAACGGAGGTTAAGCCTGTGGTTGTCACTGATGTTCCAGTCAATGCGGGCAAGGAACTTAATGTTTGACTGGTCGCCGGGGAAGTCAGTATAAGAACCTGTGTCATAATTATATTTCTGCATCATAAAATCCTTTACTGCCTGCATGTCTGAAGCAAGTGTACGGGACACATTACCCTCAGCTGCTTCTCCACCCTTGTTAGCGCGGTATTTGATTACCTGTCCGGGAGTTTTCTCCATTTCAAAGTTAGTGAAGAAGAAAAGTTTGTTTTTAATGATAGGCCCGCCAAAAGTGAAACCATATACGGCGTTGGACTCTTTGGCGCGCTCATCCAACTCTTTGCCGTTGATTTTATTACCCCTCATATCCTGGTTGCGGTAATAGGTGTATGCCGTACCTTTGAAGGTGTTTGTACCCGATTTGGTGATAGCGTTGATACCGCCGCCGATGAAGTTTGTTTGGCGTACATCGAAGGGGGCAACAACTACCTGAATCTCATCGATGGCATCCATTGAGATAGGGTTGCCACCTCCGGGGAGACTGGCGCTCAGACCGAAGTTGTTGTTGAAGTTGGCACCGTCAACCGTGAAATTGGAGGAACGTCCGTTTCCACCGGCAAAGCTCATTCCGTTTGCATAAGGTGAGATACGGGCAATGTCTGTAATGCTACGGTTGATGGTAGGCATATTAGTGATCTGCGATGAGTTGATGTTGGTAGCAGCACCTGTCTTTTCACTGGAAAACTTTGAGCTGGGTGAAGCAATAACCACAACTTGTTCAAGTTCTTCTGTGGAAATAACAAGAGTTGCATCCTGTGTAAATGCTACACCAAGTTGGAGTACTCGATCCTGAAAAACAGTGGTCTGGTAGCCTAGAAGGTGTACCTTAATCTCATAGGGACCTCCCGGGCGCATACCTTGGATGGCATAGCGACCATCTTCATTGGCTACTGCATAGTAGTTTGTACCGGAAGGCACATGCGTAGCAATAACGGTAGCTCCTACGAGTTTTTCGCCCGAATCACTAAGGATCTGGCCATTTATGCTTGAAGTAGTTACTTGTGCACTGACGTTAATAGAGAATAATAATAGTGCTACAAGCGGAAATAATTTCTTAAGTAATTGATTCATAGTGTTTTTGTTAAAAATAATATTAATTTTTATGCCGCCAAATATACAAAAGGATTGTGATCTCAGATATGAAGAGGTGTTACAATTGTGTTAATTCTAACGATTGCAGATCCTAAATGCTAGATGCTCAAATTCTTACATAAAAAAGAGGATCACCGTGGTGACCCTCTTTGTTGGCTATTAGTTCTTGGCTACACTCTCGGTCCTGCTGGTACAAGTGCAGCACCTGCAGGGTTATCTGTAAACTTGGTGAAGTTCTCTATAAATTTACCTGCAAGGTGGGCTGCTTTTCTATCCCATTCGCAAGAGCAACCGTAAGTGTTGCGTGGATCTAGAATGTTGGTATCAACATTGGGTAGTGCTTTGGGTATCTCCAGATTGAATACAGGAATAAATGTAGTCTCTGCCTTGTCGATTGATCCGTCAAGAATAGCATCGATGATAGCACGGGTATCCTTGATGGAGATACGCTTGCCTGTGCCGTTCCATCCTGTATTTACAAGATAAGCGGTTGCTCCGCTGGCCTCCATTCTCTTCACAAGCTCTTCACCGTACTTGGTAGGGTGGAGGGAGAGGAATGCTGCTCCGAAGCAAGCCGAGAAAGTGGGGGTAGGCTCTGTAATACCACGCTCGGTACCTGCCAGTTTGGCAGTAAAACCGCTAAGGAAGTAGTACTGTGTCTGCTCGGGGGTGAGCTTGGATACGGGAGGAAATACTCCAAAAGCATCGGCAGTAAGGAAAATAACCTTTTTTGCATGACCTGCCTTCGAGATCGGTTTTACAATGTTGTCAATGTGGTAAATCGGATAAGATACACGGGTATTTTCAGTTACGCTCTTATCATCGAAATCAATTTTACCATTTTCATCAACAGTTACATTCTCAAGGAGAGCATCGCGCTTAATTGCATTGTAGATATCGGGCTCAGCCTCTTTGCTGAGGTTAATGACTTTTGCATAGCATCCGCCCTCAAAATTGAAGATGCCGTCATCGTCCCAACCATGCTCATCGTCACCTATAAGCTTGCGCTTGGGGTCTGTAGAGAGAGTGGTTTTACCAGTACCTGACAGGCCAAAGAAGATAGCTGTTTCACCATCCTCGCCTACATTGGCGGAACAGTGCATTGAGGCTATACCCTGGAGAGGGAGGAGGTAGTTCATGTAAGAGAACATTCCCTTTTTCATTTCGCCCCCATACCAGGTATTGATAATTACCTGCATCTTTTCAGTAAGGTTAAATACAACTGCTGTTTCCGAGTTCAGTCCAAGTTCTTCGTAATTTTCAACCTTTGTCTTGGATGCATTCAGAACTACGAAATCGGGTTCTCCAAAGTTGGCAAGTTCCTCTTCGGTGGGGCGTATGAACATATTCTTTACGAAGTGTGCCTGCCAGGCTACTTCCATGATGAAGCGAATTTTTATACGGGAGTTTTCATTTGCACCGCAAAATGTATCCATCACATAGAGAGTTTTATCTGAAAGTTGCTTTAAAGCAATTTTCTTCAACTCTTTCCATGCTTCAGGGGTAACAGGTTTATTGTCATTAATATATTCGTCTGATGTCCACCATATAGTGTCCCGGGTAATGTCATCCATTACCCAAAACTTGTCTTTGGGAGAACGTCCGGTGTAAACACCTGTCATTACGTTAACAGCACCAAGCTCCGTCAACTGTCCTGTCTCAAATCCATTGAGGTTGGGGTTCAACTCAGCCTCATACAACTCCTCATAACTGGGGTTATGGATTACTTTCTTCACATCCTTGATGCCGTACTTTGATAAATCGATATTTGCCATAATTATTATGTTTAAAAATTTAAAATTGTGTGTTTAATGTTCAAAATTTTAATCGCGCAAAGGTAATACATTATTTGAACGACCCTAATTTTATGCAAATAGTTTGCCATTTAATTGTTATTTTTGCGGCATGAGAGAGACACTGAAGAAGTACTGGGGATATGACTCCTTTCGTCCGATGCAGGAGGAAATTATCTCCTCTGTGCTGGAGGGGAGAGATACTCTTGCCATTCTCCCTACAGGAGGAGGCAAATCGATCTGTTTCCAGGTTCCCTCCATGATGACGCCGGGAATATGTGTGGTGGTATCACCCCTTATTGCGCTTATGAAAGATCAGGTAGAGAATCTCAATGAGCGCGGAATTCCCTCTCTACTAGTCTGTTCCGGAATGTCCTATCGCGAGATTGATATTGTTCTCGACAATGCGATATATGGAGACTATAAGTTTCTATATCTCTCTCCCGAACGTTTGAGAACCGAACTTTTTCGTGTAAGGGTAGCGCGGATGAATGTTAATTTTCTTGCAGTGGATGAGGCGCATTGCATCAGCCAATGGGGTTATGATTTTCGCCCGGATTATCTTCAGATAGCGGAAATACGGCAAATCATCAGTGCTGATAGGCGTGTACCGGTTATCGCTCTTACTGCTACCGCTACTCCGAAAGTGGCGGATGATATTATGGAGCATCTGGAGTTTGATTCTCCCAACAAGCTTGTTTCATCTTTTGAAAGGCCCAATCTTTCCTATGTCTTCCGAAAATGTGAGGATAAATTGGGGCAGCTGCTCTCCATCTGTAACAATGTACCCGGTACCGGCCTTGTATATGTCGGTAAAAGGCGGACTGCCGAACAGATTGCCTCCTTCTTGCGAAGTCAGAAAATAGAGGCACTAGCTTATCATGCCGGTATGGAAAGAGATGATCGTTCGCGCATACAGGAGCAATGGAAGAACGATAAAACACGCATCATAGTTGCTACCAATGCCTTTGGAATGGGTATTGATAAACCCGATGTGAGATTTGTTTGTCATTTCGATATGCCGGATAATGTGGAGGGCTATTTCCAGGAAGCCGGCAGAGCCGGTAGGGATGGAGAGCTTTCTTATACCGTGCTTCTTTGGAATAAAAGCGATATCCGCCGTTTGCACCAGATTAGTCGGGTAACCTTTCCGCCACTGGATTATATTCGTGATATTTATCAGAAAGTCTTTATGTTTATGGGCATACCCTATGAAGAGGGGGCGGGACGCAGCGTCAAGTTTGACCTGGATGCATTTGTGCGCCATTTTAAACTTCATTCTTCAACTGCTTACTATGCAATCAGATATATAGAGCAGGCAGGGTATTGGACACTTTCCGAGGAGCTTGAAATCGCGTCGAAAGTCCGTTTTGACGTTTCAAGGGATGAACTATATAAGGTTCAGCTGGGTTCCAAAGAGATGGATACCTTTGTAAAGGTGCTTCTGAGGATGTACTCAGGTATCTTTTCAGGCTATGTTACCATTGATGAGGAGAAGATAGCAAGAGCCGGGCGTTATGCCGTGGAGGCTGTGAAGGCAAAACTCATCACTCTTTCCAACAGACATATAATGACTTATGTGCCAAAATTCCGTTCACCGATTCTTACCTTTTATAATGAAAGGCTTTACGAGAAAAACCTTCGTTTGCCCGAATCGGAGTATAAAGAAAAAGTGGAGCGCCGTACCTCAGGAGTCAATGCCATGATCTCCATGATTACCGACGATTCTACTTGTCGTAGCGTATCACTATTGCGCTACTTTGGCCAGGAAAAGTCCGCTCCTTGTGGCAAATGTGATGTTTGTATTGAAAAAAAGAGATGAGTTGCGGGTTGCGGGTTGCGAGTTACGGGTTATGGGGTGCAGGTTGTGGGTTGCGAGAGTTGAGTGTGTGTTTATGAGTCAAAGTGAGGATGATGAGATATTTATTAAGTGTTAAAATTAGTATAATTATATAATAAAGAATAACAATAAATGAAGACTGAAAATATGTTTGAGAATATTAAAGCGTTTGCGTTTGATGTTGATGGAGTTTTCACTGATGGATCCATTCTCTCCATGCCCGACGGCGACCTTCTCCGTACATTTGATTCAAAAGATTGTTTTGCTGTCAGAATGGCAGTTGATAATGGTTATCCTGTAGCTATAATCACAGGAGGCTGCTCTCAGAGCATTATCCACAGAGCCCAGTCGCTTGGTGTGAAACCCCGGGACCTATATCAGCTTTCCAGAGACAAACGCCCTGATTTTTTGAGGTTTTGTTCGGATTATGGCTTACAACCCTCTGAAGTGGCATTTGTTGGGGATGACATTCCCGACATACCTGCTCTTCGCGAGGCAGGACTTGCAGTCGCACCTTCCGATGCCGTGACTGAAGTGAAAGAGGCATGTAATTATATTTCCCCTTTCCCCGGTGGGCGGGGGTGTATCCGGGATGTAGTTGAAAAAGTGCTTAAAACGCAAGATAAATGGCATTTTGACCCCGAATTACCAGTGAGTGCCAGGTATCCCGATCATATATCAAAGCTTTCAAAGAAAACCGGAAGAAATGTTTGATGGATACAGATTTATACTTGCATCGAAATCTCCCCGCAGGTATGAGCTTCTGGCTGGATTGGATATCGAATTTAAAGTAGAAACAGGTCCTGAAGCACCGGAGGCATTTAACGGAGATATTCCCCAGTCGCAAGTTCCGGAATATCTTGCAAAACATAAGTCATTAGCATTCCACAGGCCTCTTGAACCTGATGAAGTACTCATAACTGCCGATACGTTGGTTTTTTGTCCGGAAGAAAAACAGGGGAGCGGGGTGCTTACGGATGAGATTCTGCAAAAATGCCAAATACTTGGCAAACCGACTGACAGGGAGGATGCCGTCAGCATACTCTCTCTGCTCTCGGATAACACCCACTATGTGCTGACCGGTGTGGCTCTCCGCACTTCAAAAGCAATACGCTCCTTTACAGCAGTAACTGAGGTTACATTCAAGGAACTCACTCCTGAAGAAATCTCATACTATATAGATAATTATGCTCCTTACGACAAGGCGGGAGCCTATGGCGTGCAGGAGTGGATAGGACATATCGGTATTACTGCCATTAAGGGCTCCTACTATAATGTAATGGGGCTCCCGGTACAATCTCTTTATGAGGAACTATGCAAGTTGTGTGGTAAGAAATGATGCAAGTGCTTCAATCCCCTTCTCATGGCACTTACCTGCTTAGTTGTATGGTAAATATGGAATGTTGTAAATTAGGGATATTTTGCCGAAATTGTTTACTTTTGCAATTTGAATTATTGAAACGAAAAAGCAAGATTTTAAGATAGATGGAACTCCCAATAAAATATGATCCTTCCCTGACGGAAGACAAGTGGTATGCTTACTGGCTGGAGAATCGATTTTTCCACTCGGAGCCTGATGAACGTGAACCATATACCATAGTGATACCGCCACCAAATGTGACCGGTGTGCTCCATATGGGACATATGCTCAACAATACGCTTCAGGATGTGCTGGTGCGCCGTGCGAGAATGATGGGCTATAATGCCTGTTGGGTTCCCGGTACTGATCATGCTTCCATTGCAACTGAAGCCAAAGTGGTTGAGAAGCTCAAAAATGAGGGGATTGAAAAGTCAGATCTGACTCGTGAAGAGTTTCTGCAGCATGCCTGGGAGTGGAGAGAAAAACATGGCGGGATTATTCTCGAGCAACTCAAGAAGCTCGGAGCCTCCTGTGACTGGGAGCGCACGAGATTTACAATGGATCCCGATTTGAGTGAAGCTGTAATAAACACATTTGTCCATTTTTATAAAAAGGGACTTATTTATAGAGGGGTGCGTATGGTCAACTGGGACCCTCAGGGCCTGACTGCGGTCAGCGATGAAGAGGTAATCCATAAAGAGACCGATTCCAGGTTGTACTATCTGAGATATAAAATAGCCGGTGATGTAGCCCGGGGAGAATGCGATCATGTCGTCATTGCTACGACACGCCCCGAAACCATTATGGCTGACGTGGCGGTCTGTGTTAATCCCGAAGATGAAAGATATGCACATCTGCGTGGCAAAAATGTTCTCATTCCGCTAATTGATAAGGAGATCCCAATGATAGAGGATGATTATGTGACGATGGACTTTGGTACGGGATGTCTCAAAATCACTCCGGCTCATGATATAAATGACTACGAAATAGGTTTGCGTCATAATCTCCCTGTAATAGACATTATTGATGACAATGGCCGACTCAACGAAAAGGCCCGGATCCTTATCGGAGAGGATAGGTTTGTTGCGCGCAAAAAGATAGTCAAGATGCTCGAAGAGGGAGGATTTCTTGAAAAAGTGGAGGATTATAAGTCGCAGATTGGCTATTCAGAGCGCACTAATGCCGTCATTGAACCCAAACTCTCAATGCAGTGGTTTCTCAAGATGGATGATCTTGCAAAAGATGCGCTGCAGGTTGTGGAGGATGATGGAGTTAGACTCATACCTGATAAATTTAAGAACACATACCGTCACTGGATGGAAAATGTTCGGGACTGGTGTATTTCACGTCAGTTGTGGTGGGGTCAGCAGATACCTGCATACTACCTTCCAAATGGCTACTTTGTAGTGGAATCTTCATTTGAGGAGGCTCTCGAAGCTGCACGCAAGATTGACCCTTCCATCAAGGCAGAAGATTTGGTTCAGGATGAAGATGTACTGGATACCTGGTTCTCTTCCTGGTTGTGGCCAATATCGGTATTTGATCCGGCTAAACCCGGTTTTCCTGATAAAGCACCTAATGCCGATCTCGCATATTATTATCCCACAAATGATCTTGTTACAGCTCCTGAGATTCTCTTTTTCTGGGTAGCAAGGATGATTATGGCAGGGCAGGAATTTTGTCAGGATATACCTTTTCGTAATGTCTATCTGACAGGAATTGTGCGTGACAAACAAGGTCGTAAGATGTCAAAACAGCTTGGCAACTCTCCCGACCCCATTGAACTAATGAAGGTTTACGGTGCAGATGGTGTTCGTCTTGGAATGCTCCTCTGCACATCAGCAGGCAATGATATTCTCTTTGACGAAAGTCAGGTAGAGCAGGGTCGTAATTTCAGCAACAAGATCTGGAATGCATATCGTTTGGTTAAAGGTTGGAAGGTTGATGATGTTATGGCTCAGAGCGACCTCAATCGCCTGGCAGTCTCCTGGTTTGCATCGACACTCGACAAAGCTATCGAAAGCGTTAATGATGATTTTTCGAAATTCCGTATTTCGGATGCC
>JAAZMM010000071.1 GCA_012798805.1 Bacteroidales bacterium | reverse complement strand
CTTTGAGTAATGTGCAAGTGGTATTTGACGGATATAATCTGGAATCGATAACGGTAGGCGGAGAGCCGATAGACCCGGAAAGAAACTACAAGTTTGCTACTATCAATTTCCTTATGGATACGGCAGGTCGGATGAGTGTGGGTGATTTTGCTAAAAATATTACCCATTTGGAGCATGTTTTTATCCGTGACGCATTGGTGGATTATATTAGGGATATGACTGTGCGCGGTGAAACCATTTCTCTCAAAAATGATGGCCGCGTAATTGTAAAGAACAGAGAGGAGACCCGAAGATGAGACAGAATATTTTTAAATATGCTTTTTGGTGTCTTGCGGTAGCAGTAATTATAGCATCTTGCTCACCCAGACAACTTGTAATACTTCATACAAACGATACCCACAGCCAGATCGAGCCGGTAAGGGTAGGTCGTGATCGTGATAAAGGAGGCGTGGAACGCCGTTTACAATATATCAATGCAGTTAGAGAAGAGGTTGGCCGCCGCAATGTGTTGCTGGTCGATGCGGGCGACTACAATCAGGGCACACCCTATTTTACCGTAGCAAAAGGCGATCTGGAGATAGAGCTTATGAATGCCCTTGGATATGATGTGGTCACACTGGGTAACCATGAGTTTGACAATGGCCAGGAAGAGCTTGCAAGACGTCTATCGTCGGCAAAATTTGAGACAGTAACCTGTAATTATGACTTCTCAGAGTCGGTTTTAAAAGATTATGTCAAGCCTTACACCATCATCCGTCGTGCAGGATTGAAAATCGGGATAATAGGGGCGATTATACCTCTTGAAGGACTTGTGCTTAAAAGTTATACGGATGGTCTTGTGCCTCTGGATCCAATCTCTGAAGTCAACAAATGGGCTGCCTGGCTTAAAAATAAGAAGAAATGTGATTTGGTAATACTTCTATCCCATTTTGGTTTTGACGGTGGCTCGATGAAACGTCCCTCAGATGTGCTGATGGCCAAGAACTCACAAGATATAGATATTATTATCGGAGGTCACTCTCATACTTTTCTCAAGGATGCAGTAGAAATAGAAAACCTTGCCGGCCGTAAGGTAATTATAACCCAAGCGGGAGGGCAAGGTGTAGTCGTGGGTAGAATGGATATAACTATTCCCGTTCGACCTTAAGCTGCTGGATTGAATTTACACCATCGGTAGTCTTGACATAGAGTATAACTCTGAACTTTTCGCCACCGGCAGTGAGTGATCCGACTGCATATTTCATAGGAGCCTTACCGCTCTTGTGAATAATGGTAAACTTCTTGGGAGTATAGTTTGTGAAAAAATTCTTGATAATCAGGCGCGCCTGATTGCGGGTACAGTTGTTGATGGCACCCATGATATTCAGTTCAAGGTTATCGGCAAACCAGGCGGATAGTTTTTCATAATCGCCAGACTGGATATATTTCCCAATAGGGGTAAATACATCCTGATCAGTATTGCTTTGGACACTGCTCTGGGAAGTCCTGAGAAACTGCATCGACTGTGCCGGTGCAGTAAGGGAGAAGATCCCGAACATTGCCAAGAGTAAAATCTTCTTCATTTGGCGTTAAAAGGTTAGTAAATAATAAAACGTCTTATCAAACTGTAAATAAACAAAAATCACGCCATTGAAGGAAATAATCCCCTTAAAAATGTTAATTTTGTGGTATGAAAGTCAAACTTCTCCTTGTTGGTAAGAGTGTGGAGGGCTGGCTCCAGTCGGGTATAAGACTATATGCCAGTCGTCTAAAGCACAATGTCCCTTTTGAAATCACGGTTATTCCCGACCTCAAACAGGCATCTGCGCTCTCTATGGAACAGATCAAAGAGAAGGAAGGCGATCTTATTCTTGCCCGAATCAAGAGTTCGGATGATGTGATCTTGCTTGACGAACGGGGCAAGTGCTATTCTTCAGAAGATTGGGCACGACATTTGGAGCAAAAAATGATATATGGATCAAAAGATTTGCTCTTTGTGGTAGGAGGCGCATATGGGTTTTCGGAAAAAGTATATCAGCGTGCGGATGAAAAGCTTTCGCTCTCACAGATGACCTTTTCCCACCAGATGGTGCGCCTGTTTTTTTTAGAACAATTATATAGGGCATTTACTATTATTAAGGGCGAGCCATATCATCATAAGTGAAAGGATTAAGGAATATATTCGAGAGGATTACAGGGGCCGGCAATAAATATCTGACAATATTATTCACGGTTCTTGCCATTGTGTTTGCAATTGTGTCGTTTGTTGGCAGCACGGGTACCTATAATCTTCGCCGCGAAGTGCGTAAGGTACAAAAACATGTGCACCACCGGCAGTATATGATTGAGCGATTTGCTCATCGTGCCATCAATACACCGGATGATCAGTGGGTCGATTTCAGTGAT
>JAAZMM010000070.1 GCA_012798805.1 Bacteroidales bacterium | reverse complement strand
GTGAATTGACTACATCTTTGTATCTTTGATATATCGCAAACAGTAACAGGGTGATGAATGAGAGCCAGGCAGCTGTTGTGAATTGACTACATCTTTGTATCTTTGATATATCGCAAACAGTCTATATTATTTCTAATTGTACTAGAAGAGGGTTGTGAATTGACTACATCTTTGTATCTTTGATATATCGCAAACAGTTTATGAGGGGAGACAGCAAATCGAGGAGCGTTGTGAATTGACTACATCTTTGTATCTTTGATATATCGCAAACAGTAGACCCCGTGTATCTGACTGTATTTTAGCGACTTATAGCGATTATTAGAATTAAAATTGTTTGCGACTTTTTAATAAAATCCCGTTGACAAGACGGGATTTTTCATTTCATACCACTTAGAATAACTCCAATTGCTGTCCCGGAGCACTTACTTCATACATTTGCTTACCATAGAAAAGTTCTATGTTGCCAAATTGTTTATCAGTAATGCAAATTATCCCTACATGGCCATACTCCGGCAGTATGGACTTTACTCTCTTTACGTGGACCTGAGCATTCTCATAACTTGCACAATGACGAATATATATAGAGAACTGAAACATCGTAAAACCATCTTTTATAAGATTTTTTCTAAACTGAGCTGCGTCTTTTCTGTTTCTCTTTGTTTCAGTCGGCAAATCAAATAAAACCAATACCCACATAACGCGGTACTCGCTTATACTACTCATTTAAATGATGGGTATGCAATTCGGCGCAACTCTCCCGAAAAGCATTTGTACAAAGATGTTGTCGTTTGAGTAACAGCGACCATAAGCGGACGTGTTAATTCACCAATCTGCACATCGAGAGTTGGAATTGTAAGTAATTTTGATTTTATATCCTTAGTCAGATCCTGATAATCCGTCCCTGACTTTACAATATCGCCCACCAACGCATCAACAAAGGGACGATATGGCTCCATAATATCATCTGCCAGGCAATATGCATTGTATCTGTTATGATGATGTATGCCGAGGGTCGGAAGGAGTCCACTTGAGACCAAACCCCTGGCAACAACAGCCCTTAGAATGGCATAGCCATAATTCAAAAGATTGTTGGGAGGAAATCCATCCCTTCCCCTTACAAAACCTTTAATTCCGGGAAAAACTCTTGGCCAGTAATAGGCAGCTGCGCGTGCCTCAAGATTGTCTGAATCTCCACTTTTGACCTTGTCCGCCCATATCTTCATACACCTTACATCAGATGAAAGATTTCTTTGAAGTAAGGCAGCCTGATTTTCAATCTTCGCCTTGACTGTCTGCTGCCAAAGTTGCTTTCGCAAAGGCACTGAGGAGGAGAGTTGCTCTCTGAAACGCTCATTCTGAGTGGTATTGCCATATAAAGGCAGCATAAGACCTGTGGGCATTCTCTGGGAATTGCAAGTAATCACTGCCACTTTATTCTCCAGCAATGCCTCAAGAGCACCTGTTGTAATAGTTATCTGTTTGTGGTCTAAAATAACCACTCCGATATCTTCTACGGGTTTTGTGATGACATTTTTTTTCTTGAACAGGTCAGGCAGGTCATCGTTGTTTTCAACTTGTGGGAATTTAATTACCAACTGGGCATCTCTTAGTGTGAGATACACAGGATTTCCAAAATAAAGAGTTTTCTTAATCATAAAGTGTATCTATTGGTGAGTATAACCCCAGAAGTAGAAACACCTAATACTCCCCTACTGATACAATCCTGCCAATATGGTCGATTCTGACTTTTACCATTCCCAATAATCTGCTATCAAGAGATTGGATTCTTTTCCAAGTAATGTCTCTCAGTTCTTCAACATCTTTTACACTAGTCTCAAGGTGATGTCTAAACACATAGTACTTTGTTGAGAACTTTTGTACCCTGAAGAGATTAGGACTTATCAAAGCATAGTTTTTAGGATCCAATAGGTCTATTGCATGCGGATCAAATCCTGTTTTCGCATTAGGGAAAACGAAATATTCATTCTGTTTCATGGTAAACATAAACTCCCATCCCTCATTCTTTCCATAATCAAAATTTATAATGGGATCTCCAAAATTAACCCTGGCTACCGCTTCTATAAAGGGTACAACCACCTCACAGAACTCATATCCTTCCACACCATCTTTGTCTATTATAGCCCTTTTGAATAGAGCAACGTGATGATTGTTACTAGTACTCACGAAATCTTTAGGTGCTTTTTCTCCGTTTTTACCATCTTTTTCACGTAGGGCATAAGCATTATTTATACCGGATATTGTAACTCTTTTGATTGTTATTCCCTTTTCTTTATTCAAATAGATTGGGTTCTCATCAAGATTTGAAAAAGCCTTCTTTGCTGTCCCGTATTCTTTCAACCTGTTTTCAAGAATGGCCCGAACCTTCGGATCTATGACTTTACCAACATTCAAATTCTCATCTACCAGTTTTCTTGTGGTATAAACAACCTCTTCATTTCTGACTTTTACTCTTTCAGGAAGTTGTAATCCTCTTTCTTGATCAATCCATATTGGCTTCTTAGACAAAGCATTTGCACCGGTAAACGCTTTTTTAGGATTCATTGCATTTGCTTCGAGCCTTTCCATCAAAGCATGACGATATTTTGCATTGGAAACCCTGGATATCTTCTCTTTATCAAATGATGATCCCACTTTTTCCTCAACATAAAATACCCTCTTATGACTTCCGTAAATGGTATCATTGTGCAACTGCCCACGAGGAGTCAATTGAATCTTTTTGTTGGTACCACCTTTTCCGGTTTTTGTAACGTTTATGTTTTTGGTAACAACTTTGTTCTTTGCTTTAATAGAAACAAGAATATTCTCCAAATGCCTTTTAGCCTCCGCCCTAAACTCATTTAATGGTATCGGACTTATTGCACGCCCCTCCTTGAAGTACTTATTTTTTATTTGATAAATAGCTCCTGTCTTATCGGAACTGGCATTCATATTATTATAGTATTGTATCAAGGCAGGATTCGTAAAAGATACTGTCAAGGCATCCATCGCATGATGACGGTGATCATTTCTTTTGCTCCAATCCTTAATCCTACCAATTGATCGACCATCCTTATCCTTATAATAATCTACAAGTCCCTGCTCTTCATATTTATCCCAGTTAAGCTCCTTCATCACATCTATAAGCTGCCAGTCACTACGCAACTCATCTGTGATACTACCGGTTGTTGCAACTACATTTCTACATACATTCTTCAACATAGATAATGCTTTTTTTGCAATGTACTGAGTGTTTCTCAAGTCACGCTCAACAAAACCCTCAGGTATATCAGCCTCTTGCATCAACAATTTTTTTAATTTAGCTGAGTCTTTTGGAAAAAGTGCTTGACAACGATTAATGTACTCTTCAAGTCCGGTCTCTCCATATTTTGACAGAACAAAATCGTAAGCAGTCTGATTACCTTTTTCTTCATTTATACTTCGAAGCTCCAGAGTCTTGTTGGAGTAAGAATCGTCAAACAATCTTGATCGGGGTATGATATGCTCGATGTCAAAATCCTTGCTAAAAAGTTTTTCTTTTGATATGTAGGTGTTGGAATATAGTGTATGATAGCCATTCTCTTTCAATTCCTGATATAATTTATACCTAACGATATCGTTTCTGGTCACATTTGGTAAACCAAACTCCATCATAAGAACTTCTCTGATTTCCTTATTAACCCTGGTACTTTCATTTATTGCTCTTGTCATCTCTTCCCTCTCCCGCTGATTTTTCTTTAGTTCTCTAGCCAATTCAACACGGAATTCATCAGGTCTTCCATACTCATCCATCAACGCATTAACTACATTGACCATCTGATTAAGAATCTTTTCTACAACAGGGTTCCTTAAACTATTTTTTGGCAATAAATCAAGTGAATCTTTAAGAATCCTCGCTTCATTTTCCTCCTTTGTAATTGAGGACTTAGAGTGTTTGTAGCCTGCGAGCTCACAAGCTAAATAATAATCATTACCATCTTTAAGGTGTGGCAATATCTTACCAATAGCTTTAGCGGACAAACTACCGTAATCATCAAGAAAAGAGACATTAGACAAAACTACTGCATATTCCTTTTCAAAACCACAAAACGAAACGAGTTTGTTTATTAAGGATTCGTTTCCGGTATTACTATTGTCACTTTCATATGAATATAAAATATGCCAAAGCATATAATAATCTTGAGACTGCAAATCCTTCGAAGAATCAAAGGAGAGTATATTGGAATTCCAACCTAAAGCATCGAAAACCTTTTTCGCGTCGGCAATAATATCATCAGCACTCTGTTTCCAATCAATAAAATGTCCTGACATCTCAATTATCTTACTATAAGCCTCGAATAGTGCATTACCGGTCTTATTGCCATCCAATTTTTTAAAATTCAAATCCAGGCTCCTCCAATCATCAAATAGTAATTTGAGGACATCCTCTTTTTTCATCTCGGAACGAATTGAGAGTTCTGAGGCAACAAGAATCATCTCATCCTCGGTCAACCTCCTCCTGCCATGAATTTGAAGTATTTCAGAAGGGTTTGACTCTTCAAAGAGTGAGGGGTTTTTGACTTGTCTGCGTTTTTTAGTTCGGGCATCTTTAACAAATACTTCGACATCGTTTAGCATCTGCCAGATTTTAAATTCCTGGAACAGCGGTGAGGAACGCGGTATAACTCTTTGTCCTATAGTTTTCTTTTCAACCTTGCCGTTTCTGACAACATCGATCTCCCAACTCTCAAGTTCGCAATAACTAATAAGTCCTTTCTGGCTTTTCAACCTCCGTTGATAAAATATAATTATATCTCTTATTTCTCTCTTTAGATTCTGTGTTAACTCAGGATGGAATTCGGACTGTTTTTCCCATATCGTCTCAAATTCGTCCATATAATCTTGCCTATAAAAGACACGATTTGTAAGACTGGTATTAGGGTCTTCATCCAACAACTGCATAAAATATTGTCCAACTGTCTGCTTATTGAAGTAGAGTTCTTTACTTCTATCACTTATTGCACCCAGATAGCCACTGGAGGAATTTATTTGTGTATTGATCTCCTGAAACACTATTGCAAGCTGTTCGGGTTCCAATTTATTCTTTAGAGCAGATACTCTCCACTTATAGTTCTCTAGTTTTTGCTCATCTCGTTTCCCTTCTCTTTTTATCCCCTTCAACTTATACTCTCTAACAAAATGCTCTGTTTTGGCAAGTGTCTCATTCCATTGTTTTACCTCTTGAGGCCAAACTGTTTTGTCAGCAATAATCGCCCAGGTCTGTCTTGAATTTTTACCAATTAAAGAGTCTTTCAATTCATCAGATAATTGATTAGGATAGTAAGTCTTTTGTACTGACCATATCTTATCGAACTCCGATTGCAGATCAGAACGATAATAATCCGGAAGCGTTTTTTTACCTGACTCCAATAATGAGAGTGAATATTGTCCTGGAGTCATATCTTTTTCATACAACTCCTTGGCGATTGACATACCGTCAATCAGGGAACCTTCTTCTTCGTTCTTTGCTTTTCTGCTGCTTTTGTATCCCCTCTTTTTGTTTATCATCAATAGTATTCTGGCAAATTGTTCAAGAGATACCTCTTCCGACACAGCCTTTGCCCTCAAACGATATGTCTCAAAAGTTGTATTATTACCATGTTCAGCCAGAATGGTCTGATCCGTTATAAAACCTTCTCTTTTCAGAACTTCTATAAGGTTATCCCTTCTCATTTTATATCTATGCAAATTTCTTCGCATTGATCTTTTTTGAGTTCTATCTGAATTTGTGGTAATAGGTCTTCCTTTTTCGAAATTATTTTTTTCGTCTACAGTCAGAGGATTAACCCTTACTCCTAACCTAACAATCGACGATTTCTCCGAATCATTCTCAGCTTCATTTACTACAGCCCAGCCAATACTGGTGGTTCCTAAATCCAATCCAATTATCTTCTTCATATCGTTGTATTTAAATTGTAACAAAAGTAACAAAAAGAAAGCATTATTGCAGGTTTAATAAATTATAATTACCTTTGTGACTGAAGATACAAAGTAGACAATTCACAATAAGGATTATTCCGTTGTGAAAACATTAGGTTCCCTCGTCCTTTAACGGGGGATTTTTTATTTCCCCATTTCTGTGATTTTACAAACTCCTCTCATTCGCGATTGAAATAAGAAATATCTACTAATTTGTTAATGACTCGCCAAAAGTTGCTAACTTTAGGCCCAAGTAAGCGAAGCGACATATGAAAGAATTAATGGAAACGATCATCTCGTTCGTCAATGAGCGCGAATGGGGGCAATTTCACAATGGCAAAGACTTGTCACTGGCTCTGATGCTTGAGGCAGCGGAGTTGAATGAAAAATTTTTATGGAAACAGGCAGAAGATGTATCTGCCGAAGCGATTAAGGATGAACTGGCTGACGTGCTGATATATTGTTTTCAGTTAGCAGACAAATACAACCTCGATATCAAAAAAATCATGCTTGAGAAGCTGGCAAAGAATGCCGCCAAGTATCCAGTAGAAAAAGCAAAAGGTAATGCCAAAAAATATACTGAACTATGATACTCTACAAGGAAACCAAAGGACAGTTCATTTCTGATGTTTTAGATGGCGTTATTTCTGATAAGGTTGAAGCTGCTTTCATGTATCATTTAGGTCGAACAACTGCAGAAAGTGAAATTCGTTCCTGGGAAAACTCGCTCAGATATATGAAAGATGTTGTAGACACTCCTGATATTCCGGATAGTGTAAGCGTTGCTATAGAGTATCAGGTGCCTCTTACATCCAAGCGTGTGGATTTTATAATAGCAGGACTTAACGAGGAAAAGGAACAGAATGTTGTAATAGTTGAACTTAAGCAGTGGGATAGTGCCATTGCCACAGACAAACCTGCGATTATAAAGACACGGTTTGCTCATGGTATCGCTGAAACCACTCACCCCTCTTATCAAGCCTGGTCATACGCCTTTATGCTTGAGAACTTTTGCGAGGCCGTAAGAGAAGAGAACATCTCTCTAAATCCGTGTGCCTTCCTTCACAACTATACTTTTGACGGAATTATTGACCATCATAATTACAGTAAATATATCAAACTTGCTCCACTCTTCTCAAAACATGACTTAACAAATCTCAGAAAATTTATCTCAGATCATATCAAATATACGTCTGATGAGGATATTCTCTGGAAAATCGAAAACGGACGTATTGCACCATCAAAACAACTTGCTGACACGATGTCCTCCATGCTCCAAGGCAACCCTGAGTTTGTGATGATTGACGACCAGAAAGTGGTATATGAAACTGCTGTTGACCTTGCAGTGAAGAGTAAAAATGATCCTAAGAAACGCAAACGTGTGCTAATAGTAGAAGGAGGCCCCGGTACAGGAAAAAGCGTTCTTGCAATACAGTTACTTGTTCGCTTCATCAATGAAGGAATTGCAACGCAATATGTAACCAAGAATAGTGCACCGAGAGCTGTCTATGAAGTAAAACTCTCTGGTTCGTTTAGACGGTCATATATAAATAACCTATTTGTAGGAAGTGGCTCTTTTGTGGATGCAGAGACAGACGTGCTTGGGGCTCTTGTAGTAGACGAGGCACACCGCCTTAACGAGAAGAGCGGTCTATTCTCCAACAAAGGTGAAAACCAAATAAAAGAGATTATAAATGCTGCTCGCTTTTCAGTTTTCTTTATAGATGATCATCAAAGAATCCACATTAAGGATATTGGAAGCAAAGGTTTGATTAAGAAAATTGCTGAAATGATGGGAGCTGAAGTCTATGTAACAGATTTGAAGTCCCAGTTTAGGTGTAATGGTTCTGACGGCTATCTTAGCTGGATTGATAACACTTTGCAGGTGAGGGAGAGTGCAAATATACGTCTTTCACCTGAAGATTATGATTTCCGTGTTTTTGACTCGCCTAACGCCATGTACGAAGCAGTCAGGGCAAAGAACGAGAACAACAAATCAAGAGTTGTTGCAGGTTATTGCTGGAATTGGGAGAGCAAAAGGAATCCTGATGCTATGGATATATGCTTACCTGATTTTAGCAAACAATGGAACCTCAACAACAGAAACATACCGTGGCTAATTGATCCGGAATCATTTGAGCAGATAGGATGCATTCATACATGCCAGGGTCTTGAGCTTGATTACGTTGGAGTTATACTTGGAGATGATATTTCCTTTAAAGATGGACGAATAATTACAGATGTTACAAAACGCGCACCTTCCGATCAATCTGTTAAGGGATTCAAAAAGATGCTAAAGACAGATCGTAATACTGCACTTCAACAAGCAGATGAGATTATTAAGAACACCTACAGAACTCTGATGACACGTGGAATGAAGGGGTGCTATATTTTCTGTACAGACAAAAATCTTGCAGAACATTTCCGTGCATGTCTTGTTGATCCACACAAAATAGAACAAACAAAGCGTTATAAGGATACAGAAACGGAACAGAGAGAATACTCTGCAATTCGAATTGAGCCCGATATAAATGATAGTGCAAAATATAAGGATTTTCTCCCACTTTATTCTCTGAAAGCAGCTTGTGGTTACTTTGGAGAAGGTGAAGATGTTGAAATTGACGGTTGGGTTAGGGTAGAAAACAAAAAGCTCAACAAATTGATGTTTGTAGTTCGTGCAATAGGTAATTCAATGGAACCACGCATAAAAGATGGGGACTTATGCATATTCCGCGCTAACCCTCCTGGTAGCCGCGAAGGCAAGATAGTACTTGTACAACTTTATGATAGATTCGATCCCGATACCCATGGCTCATACACAATAAAGGAGTACCATAGCAAGAAAAGTTACCACGATGACGGTTCTTGGAGTCATAACAGCATCACTCTAAAGCCACTTAACAATGACTATAACACCATCACAATTGACTCAAGTGAAGAGGGTTATTCAATCATAGCAGAATTTATAGATTTGGCAAAGTAGGGTACAAATTACTACAAATAAGTCCAGTTTGTAAACTATATTTATACGCATCGGACGAGTAGCCACACCTTGCAAACAAGCATAAGACGGCACCACGGTCCTTTGTTGTTGTACCAACTCTTAATTCCCAACTCCTACTCAAACCTAATTTTTACTATCTTTGCCGCTTATTATGGGATATACCGGAGAACTCATATCACTGGTGGTGGCAATTAGCTGGACGGCGACTGCTCTTTTTGCCGAGATCGGCACAAAGCGTATAGGTTCGCTGCAGCTCAATATCATCAGAATGGTGTTGTCGCTGCTGATGCTCGGTGTAACTCTCTGGATTGTGACCGGAGTGCCCTGGCCTAGCTTTGCTGATGGTAAAACATGGTTCTGGTTGCTTCTTTCGGGGCTGATAGGGTATGTTTTTGGCGACTGGTGTCTCTTCAACTCCTATCTGGTAATTGGTGCGCGTTTCGGGCAACTCTTTATGACTCTGGCTCCTCCGGTGGCAGCTATAACGGGCTGGGCTTTACTCGGAGAGACTATTTCCTGGAAAGGTTTGCTGGGTATGGTTGTAACTCTTTCGGGTATTGCCATGTCCATCCTCAGTAGGGGTCAGGGGCACAAAATGGCTGTCAAACTTCCTATAAAAGGAGTTTTGCTGGGAATAGGTGCAGGAGTTGGTCAAGGTGTGGGGCTGGTGCTGAGCAAAGTGGGCATGGGCCATTATCATGCTGCAATCCCCGAGGGTGCTACTACGGTAAGTACAATGGTTCCCTTCGCCTCAACCTTCATAAGAGCGGCAATAGGTGCTGTGGGGTTTATTTTGATCCTTCTGGTCAGAAAAGAGGTGCCAATAATGATTAATTCGCTCAAAGACCGCCGTGGGATGCTTTATGCCACCCTTGTAACCATTACCGGACCCTTTATCGGTGTGTCTCTCTCGCTGATGGCGGTGCAATATACCAACGCCGGCATCGCTTCGACCATTATGGCACTGACACCGGTTCTCATTATTCTGCCATCTTACCTGATTTTTAAGCAAAAAGTGAAAGTTATAGAGGTTGTTGGCGCCTTTATAAGTATCGCGGGAGTATCACTGTTTTTTCTTTAGAGGATGAAAAGATATCTGTTAATAGTTGCCGGTAGTATCTCTCTTGCGCTTGGGATAATAGGAATATTCCTGCCGGTGTTGCCTACAACCCCATTTCTGCTGCTTTCTGCCGCCTGTTGGCTGAAAAGCTCGCAACGCCTCTACGATTGGCTCCTCTCCCACCCCAGACTGGGCAAATATATCTCGGACTTTATGGTGCACAAAGCCATCCCTCTTCGGATAAAAATTATCTCAGTATCGCTCCTCTGGATAACCCTCCTCTATTGCGCAATATTTGTCACGGACCTCCTCTGGCTCCGCATCCTCTTCATTGCCATCGCCATCGGCGTCACCATCCACATCCTATCCTTCAAAACCCGCCGTAAATCATAAGCGCCCCACACCACACACCTTGCAACACGCAACCCGAAACACGTAACCCGAAACACGTAACCCGTAACTTGCAACCCGCAACCCTTAACTCGCAACACGCAACACGCAACAAAAAACGCAGAACCCACGCTGTTAAGCGTAAAGTTCTGCGTATTTTTTTCACCTAAAACAATTATTGTGGAGATGGGCGGAGTCGAACCGCCGTCCAAACATAGCGCCAGAAGGGTTTCTACATGCTTATCCTGCTGTTGATTGTCGGGAGGTGACTGCTTGCAGGCCTGCCACCACCACCTTATCCTCGGTATCTTAACGCGATGTAGAGGAGTAGTCGCGTGCAGCGGGCTTGAATGATACCCCGAATGCCGAACATAGACCGCTTAAAGTTCGGCGGGATACTCGTCGATACCGGCCTGGCCGGCTCGATTAAGGAATCTGACTTAGTCTAGATTACGCAGCGAGTGCATAGTTGTTATTGCCATTTATAGGCTTGAGATCTGAGATTAACGAGCCAGGTCACGAAGCTCGGCATGCTTGCCATCCGTCATCATATGCTGTCAAAACCAGTCATCCCCATATGTGACATCAGCAGATGTCAAAGAACTATCTATATATTAGATGCAAAAAAAGCCAAAAGGTTGCATCAACTACTCTTCATTATACATAAATCTGCGGATTTTCCTGGTAGCGGTCTTTTCAAAAGGTTCTTTCATCACCTCGACTTCATTGATTTTTGAGGTCTTGCTTACCTTCATGTTGACTATATTCATCACCGTAGCCTTAGTAGCTTCAAGCTTTTCATAAAACTCCGCCTCGCCCTCCGTGTCCCAGTCGATGATATTCTCATTAAACTGAACAAGCGCCACCAATTTGCCTTTCCGTTGAATGATGATCGACTCATTTACACCTTCGATATCATTGATTACGCTCTCAATCTCTTCGGGATAGATATTTTCGCCAGAAGGGCCTACAATCATATTTCCAAGACGTCCCTTAATATAATAGCGTCCCTTGCGGTCCATAGAAGCCACATCTTTGGTCTTCAACCAACCATCCTCTGTAAAAGCCTCTTTGGTGCGCTTTGGATCTTTGTAATAGCCGAGCATCACATTGTCACCCCTGGCCACAATTTCCCCCTCACCTGTCTCAGGATTGACATTATCCAGACGCATTTCCACCCCATAAACCGGATATCCTATGGAGCCCGGGTATCTCTGTTTACCAACGGCATGAGTAAGCAAAGGAGAAGCCTCCGTGAGTCCGTAGCCGATAGCATAGGGAAAGCGTGCCTTCCATAAGAACTCTTCAACCGTAGTATCCAACTTTGCGCCACCAATACCAAAAAAATTCATCTTGCCGCCGAAACTCTTTTTGAGCTTCCATCCTATAATACGGCACATCAGTTTATTATGATGCTTATTCAACCAAGAGAGGGTTTTGCTCTTTTTAATAGTTGGAATAACGCTATTGCGATAGATTTTCTCAATAATCAGCGGTACGGTGAGGAGAGCCGTAGGACGAATTTTCTTCATAGCAGCCAGTAGCAGTGATGGCACCGGTGGGGTAGAGAGATAATAGACGGTTGCTCCGCAATAGATGGGATAGAGTACTCCGAGAGTGAGTTCGTAGGTATGGGCCATAGGTAGGATTGAGATACAACTATCCCTATCATCACATTTGTGAGAGTGATAACAAGAGATTACATTGGAGGTGAAATTGCGGTGGCTCAGCATCACGCCTTTGGCATTGCCGGTAGTGCCGGAGGTATATATAATTGCTGCCATATCATCAGGCCTCGGTACTGCTACCCTACCATCACAGGTAAATGCCTCCTCATCCGCTTTAATAGTCTCAAAAGTATCAATATCCACAACCAGACGCATCCCGGAAAGAGCCTCCTCAGAGAGTTTGTAGAGAAGTTTTTTGGAAACAAAAAGCGCCTTGCTCTCGGAGTGTTGCAGTATGTTGGTTACCTCATATTCCGAAGAATCTGTGAGAATTGGAACAACGACACGACTGAATGTTACACAGGCAAAGAATGCTACTGTCCAGTTGGGAGTGTTGTTGGCAAGGATTGCCACCTTATCTCCAAACCCAATGCCATATTGACTTAGTTTTTTAGAAATCGAATCGCAAGTTTCTTTAAATGTAGCATAGGTATAGGAGAGCTCCCCGTCGATTACCTGCGATTGTGTCTTATCGCGATAAACCGTGGTTGCATAGTCATAGAGGTTGCCGAGCGTCTCAATATGATTCTCGCGAATCCTCTTGAATATTTTCATTAATTTCTTCATACTTTGTGGAAACGGGGTTTACAACAGCGGACAAAGATAGCCAAAGTTGTTAAATATTTGGTCAATTGCACAAGTTGGCATAGATTTGATGTCTAAAAAAATCACAACAAACAATGTCACTTTATATTCCTTCCGGATACAGCAACATACTTGGTACGGTAATCAGAACTGAAAAGGCCATCAAGGTAGTCAAAGATATGTTTCAACTTAACCTCTCAGCACAACTCTCGCTGCTGCGCGTCACGGCACCGATGGTGGTATTGAAAGGAACGGGCATCAACGACGACCTCAATGGAGTTGAACGCCCGGTTTCATTTCCCATAAAAGATCTCAGGGATAGTCCCGCCGAGGTAGTGCACTCTCTTGCAAAATGGAAACGTCTGAAACTTGCAACCCTCCGGACTCCTGTCGGAAGCGGTATCTATACCGATATGAATGCGCTCCGCCCTGACGAAGAATTGGACAATATCCACTCAATATATGTGGACCAATGGGATTGGGAAAGAGTCATCGATAGCTCTGAAAGAAATCTGGATTTCCTCAAGAAAATAGTACGGCGTATCTACGAGGCGATAAAAGTGACCGAAAACAAGATCTATGTGGACTTCCCAAAGATCCGTCCTATACTGCCGGAAGAGATCTTTTTCATTCATTCGGAAGAATTGCTGCAACGCTATCCCGATTTGTGCCCCAAGGAGAGAGAAAATGCAATCTGTAAGGAGAAAAAGGCTGTATTCATCATTGGTATCGGAGGAGAGCTTTCCAATGGAGAACCCCACGACTCCCGAGCATCGGACTATGATGACTGGAGTACACCCAATTCAGATGGTTATCAAGGTCTTAATGGGGATATATTGCTCTGGAATCCGGTACTTGAGAGTGCCTTTGAGATCTCCTCTATGGGTATCAGGGTAGATGGGGAAGCACTTCGTCATCAACTGGCTCTGCGTGGAGAAGAGTGGAAATCGGAACTCTATTTCCACCGCAAACTGCTCTCAGGGGAACTGCCTCTCTGTATAGGAGGGGGAATAGGACAATCACGTCTCTGTATGTTTCTGCTCAGAAAAGCCCATATAGGGGAAATTCAAAGCAGCATCTGGCCGGAAGAGATGCGGTTGGTGTGTCAGAAACATGGCATTGACCTTGCCTAAAGCAAGCAAAACCACTCTCCTGTTTTAACCTATAAGTTTTTTGTATTTGAAACGTTTGGGCTCTACGTTGCCCAGACGGCGTTTCTTATTCTCCTCATACTCCGAATAGGTTCCTTCAAAGAAATAGACCTTTGAATCGCCTTCGAATGCAAGGATATGGGTAGCAATACGGTCGAGGAACCATCTGTCGTGAGAAATTACCACTGCGCAACCGGCAAAATTTTCCAAACCCTCCTCAAGAGCACGGATAGTGTTGACATCCACATCGTTGGTAGGCTCGTCGAGAAGCAGTACGTTGGCATTTTCCTTAAGCGTCAGCGCAAGGTGAAGACGATTGCGCTCACCACCCGACAGCACTCCGCAAAGTTTCTCCTGATCAGCTCCGCTGAAATTGAAACGCGACACATAAGCGCGTGCATTTACTTCACGGTTGCCAAGTTTTACAAACTCGGAATTATCCGCAATAGTCTCATAGACAGTAAGATTGGGGTCTATCTGCTTGTGCTGCTGGTCCACATAGGCTATCTTAACTGTCTCGCCCACCTCAAAAGTACCCGTATCGGGCTGCTCATACCCCATAATCAGCCTGAAAAGAGTAGTCTTACCGGAACCATTAGGGCCAATGACTCCCACTATACCGGCCGGAGGCAGTTTAAAGGTCAGATCCTCAAAAAGAATCCTGTCTCCATAAGACTTGCTCACATTGTGACACTCAATAACTTTATCACCCAGACGCGGTCCATTGGGAATAAAAATTTCGAGCCTCTCGTCCTTTTGGCGCACATCCTCATTCAGGAGCTTTTCGTAAGCACCCAAACGGGCCTTGGACTTAGCGTGCCGCGCTTTTGGAGCCATCCTAACCCATTCGAGCTCACGCTCAAGAGTCTTACGACGCTTGCTCTCCTGTTTCTCCTCCATAGCCAGGCGAATGCTCTTCTGCTCAAGCCAGGAAGTATAATTTCCCTTCCATGGAATACCCTCTCCCCTGTCGAGTTCCAGTATCCAACCGGCCACATTATCCAAAAAATATCTGTCGTGGGTCACCGCGATAACTGTACCCTTGTATTGCTGGAGGTGCGCTTCAAGCCACTGTATGCTCTCCGTATCGAGGTGGTTGGTCGGCTCATCAAGCAACAGAACATCCGGCTCCTGGAGCAAAAGACGGCAAAGCGCAACCCTGCGTCTCTCCCCACCGCTGAGGGTAGCAATGGAGGCATCCGGTTCCGGACACTGAAGCGCATCCATAGCTCTTTCCAGCTTAGAATCGATATCCCATCCGCTCACCTGTTCAATCCTATCTGTAAGCTCCCCCTGACGCTCGATGAGGGCATTCATCTGATCATCATCCATCGGCTCCATAAATTTGAGGTTAACCTCTTCATACTCTTTGAGAAGATCCATTACCTCCTTTACTCCCTCTTGCACCACTTCAATTACCGTTTTAGAGTCATCAAGCTGAGGCTCCTGCTCAAGATAGCCGACACTATATCCCGGAGCGAATACCACTTCACCCTGAGTTGGGGTCTCGACACCGGCAATAATTTTCAAGACCGTGGATTTACCGGAACCGTTGAGACCAATGATACCGATTTTGGCACCATAGAAAAATGAGAGGTAGATATCCTTTATTATTGCTTTATTGT
>JAAZMM010000069.1 GCA_012798805.1 Bacteroidales bacterium | reverse complement strand
TTATTTAGATCTATCCAAACATCGGCTTTGTCGGCCTCAGCAGCTCTAATAGATAATGAAATGGTTTCGCCGAAGTTCTTGGTAGTGGTGAGGGTCATTTTGGGAGGTTCTACGCCTTCGTAGGCATTGCCATCAATGTCCATGACTCGCCAATTTTTCCCCTCTGCTGTAAGTACCTGTGCTTTGGTGATGACATTGGTAGGGTTATTCTGGTCGTGAACATAAAAACTACCTTTAAGTATGCCGCTTCTATCCACAAGACTATTCACCAAAGTCTCCATTTTCTCTCCTTCTATTTGGTTGGCACAGCAATCTATAAAACCCAATTCCGTATTATTGGTTACATCAAGTGAGGTAAGAGAGTTTTCATAACAATACAAATACTGTAATGAAGTGTTACTGGTTAAGTCAAGTTCTGTAAGAGAGTTTTTGTCACAATCTAATTCTATTAATGCAGTATTTTTGGTGACATCAAGCTTAGTGAGTGAGTTTTGGGAACAATACAATTCCTGTAATGCAGCATTATGGCTTACGTCAAGCGTGGTGAGTAAGTTGCCGTAACAATCAAGATACGTTAATGCAGCATTATGGCTTAAATCAAGCGTAGAGAGTGAATTGTCGCCGCAATTAAGAGCTGTTAATGCAGTATTTTGGGTGACATCAAGCTTAGTGAGTGAGTTTTGGGAACAATACAAACTATCTAATGTAGCATTATGGCTTACGTCAAGCGTGGTGAGTGAGTTGGAGGAACAAGCCAACATAGTCACCTTGCCATATATGGTTATGGTTTGCGCACCGAGGGGGTAATAAGCCCAAACACCAAATGTAACATTATCTTCCCCGGAGTCTTTTTTTCCGTTGTTATTGAGGTCAATCCATACATCAGCTTGGTCCTCAACAGCTGCCCTTAAATCTAATCTAATAGTCTCGCCCATGTCCTTGGTGGTGGTGAGGGTCATCTTGACAGGAGGCATTTCACCTTTGGGAATGGTGAAGGTAACACCATTGTAGACGATGGTGATGGCAGTTTCTGTTTCAGTGATTGTCAGGTTGGCATCGCCATCTTTACCCGGCTCACCTTTCTCTCCAGGGAGACCCTGATCACCGGTAGGACCCTTAGGACCGGCAGGACTTTGACCGGCAGCACCGGCAGCACCTCGCGGGCCTTGAGCCTTTACAGGTCTTTTGTTGACATCAGTAACAAGTTGCCACTTCAGACCGCCGTCAAGGCTCATTTCCCAGTATAAGTCGGAGTTAATCCTCAATAGCGGAGTAATTGCATCTTTTCCTGCAGCGCCGGTAGCACCTGTAGCTCCATCCTTACCATCCTTGCCATCTTTGCCCGGGGTACCCTGAGCACCATCTGCACCATCTTTGCCGTCTTTTCCATCCTTGCCATCCTTGCCCTGTGCGGGGATCATATTGCCATCGGCATCAAGCAGGAACTCGCCGTTGAGTGTCCAGTAGAGCAAGCCGTCGGTATGTAGTTTAACACTGATTTCAGGGGTAATTCCGTCGATACCGGCCTCTCCCTCAGCTCCATCTTTTCCATCCTTACCGGCGGCACCTTTTGCACCATGCTTAAGGGTAATCTTGCTGCCGTCGCTCATAGTAAGCTCGTAGCCGCTCTTATCTTCCAATTCTTTATAAGAGACAACGCTCAATCTGTTGGAGAGGGCATCAATCAATCCTTTGATGGTGGTGATCTCAGAGTTGGCACTGCTCGTCAGCTTCTCCACACTCTTATACAACTCTTCAAAAGCAGCGAACTTAGCATTCTCTTCCTCCAGTTCCCTGGCTTTCTCCGCGTTTTGCTTTTTCAGGAAATCAATCTCATTCCAAAGCTCATCCAGGTCAACGCAGCCCACAACCAGGAACATCGACAAGAGAGTTATTGTTGTAAAAAACTTTTTCATATTGATTATCTAATTTTATACAATTGTTGTTAAATGAATCGCCAGAAAAATCATTTTTGTTCCCAATTCTTTTGGGTAAGAATTGATTTGTGAGAATCATAGAATTCATTTTCGCCCAAACCTAATTCATAGCCTCCTTTAGATCTGCCATTGCGATCCGGCATTGAGTTTACCAATTTTGTCATCTCCGCTTCCTTTATGTGGTTTGTAGTGGCCCTTATCCGCCACAATTCGTTATTTCCTATCTCAAGAGACGTGAGTCCGCATTCGTGGGCAATTAACATAGTTACCTTGCCATAAATGGTAAATGTCTGCGACTTTAGTGTATAATACTTAGACCCAACAAAATAGGTGACAGTCTCACCCGGATCTTTTACACCATCATCGTTCCAATCTATCCAAACATCCGGTTGATCGGCAGGATCGGCATATACACCTATATTGATTGATTGACCTACTGCAAAGTTTGTGGTAAATTTCATATAGGGTTCTACACCCCCGTAGGCATTGTCATCAATGTCCATAACTCGCCAATTTTTATTCTCTGCTTTAAGTACCTGCTCTTTAGTTATGACATTGGTGGGGTTAGCGGGGTTGTGAACATAAAACCTACCTTCATTTTTACCATCTCTATTTACCAGACTATTGACCAAAGTATCCATTTGTTCTCCCGTTATTTGGTTGCCATAACAACACAGCACCTCTAATTCTGTATTGTTAGTTACATCAAGCGAGGTAAGAGAGTTTTCGTCACAATGGAGTTCCATTAACGCTATGTTTTGGCTTACGTCGAGTGTGGTGAGTAGATTGTCGTAACAGTATAGAAAAGCTAATTGTGTGTTTTTGGTCAAATTAAGCGTAGAGAGTGAGTTGTAAGGACAATATAGTATCCATAAATCTGTATTATTGCTTATATCAAGCTCTGTGAGTGAGTTCCCTGAACACATCAACTCTTGTAACACATTGTTCCCGGTTAAATCAAGAGCAGTAAGATTGTTACCTGAACAATCAAGATCAGTCACCTTGCCATAGATGGTAATTGTTTGTGCACCAATAGTGTAATTTTTATAATTACCAAATACGATCTCATTTTCGCCTGGATCTTTTTTGCCGTTATTGTTGAGGTCTATCCAAACATCTGTTTGGTCTGCATAGTCGGCAAAAATATATAATGAAATGCTTTCACCTACGCTTCTAGAGGTAGTAAGGGTCATTTTGAAAACTTCTACACCCTCGTAGGCATTGCCGTCAATGTCCTTAACTCGCCAATTTTTATTCTCTGCTTTAAGTACCTGCTCTTTAGTTATGACATTGGTGGGGTTATCGGGGTCATGAACATAAAAGTAACCTTGAGTTTTACCATCTCTATTTACCAGACTATTGACCAAAGTATCCATTTGTTCTCCCGTTATTTGGTTGCCATAGCAACTCAGGTACTCTAATTCCGTATTATTAGTTACATCAAGCGAGGTGAGAGAGTTTTCGCAACACACGAGTTCCCTTAATACCGTGTTTTTACTTAGATCAAGAGCAGTAAGTAAGTTTTGATTACAATAGAGTATCTTTAATGCTATGTTTTTGCTTACATCCAACTCGGTAAGTGAGTTTGCCTGACATTCTAAAGCCAGTAATGCTGTATTTTTGCTTACATCCAATTCGGTAAGTGAGCCCCATGTACAAGAGAGAAACTGCAATACATGGTTCTTGGTTACATCAATAGCAGTAAGATATCCGCACTCAAGGTAAGTTACCTTTCCATAAATGGTAATGGTTTGTGCTCCCAGGGTGTATTCATTATAAGAATTAAATACAACATTATTTTCGCCTGGATCTTTTTTGCCGTTATTGTTGAGGTCTATCCAAACATCCGCCCGGTCCTCAGCTGCCGCTTTCATATATAATGAAATGCTTTCGCCTACACTTCTAGAGGTAGTAAGAGTCATGGATGGTGGCGGAGGTGGTTTGGGAAGGGTAAATGTTACTCCTTTGTAAACGATAATGAAAGCATCTTCTGTTTCAGTTATCGTAAGACTCACATCGCCATCTTTGCCCGGATCACCCTTCGGACCCTGAGAGCCGGCAGGACCCTGAGCACCGGGTTGACCGGGAGTGCCTGGTTTACCGGCAGTACCTTGAGGACCGGCCGGGCCTTGAGCCCTTATCGGAAAGTTCTTTGCATCCCTCACAAGTTGCCATGTAGTACCGCCATCGAGGCTCATTTCCCAATATAGATTGTAGTTAACCCTCAAAAGCGGTGTAACGCCATCCTTACCTGCGGCTCCGGCAATACCATCTTTGCCATCCTTGCCATCTTTGCCATCCTTTCCGGGAGCACCGATAGCACCATCTGCACCATCTTTGCCATCCTTGCCATCCTTACCGGCCTTACCCTGGGCAGGAATTTTATTACCTACCTCATCAAGCATGAATTCACCATTGATGGTCCAATAGAGCAGACCGTCACTATGGAGTTTTACACCGACATTTGGAGTGGCTCCGTCAGCACCTGTTTTACCGTCGGCACCATCTTTACCATCCTTGCCGGCAGCACCTTCTTTACCATCCCTCAGGATGATAGTACTACCATCGGTCATAATAAGTTCATAGCCGCTCTGGTCGGCCAATTCTTTGTAAGAGGAAATGCCCACGTTGTTGGTAAGGGCATCTACCAACCCTTTGATGGAGACAATTTCTGTGTTTACGTTACTCGCAACTTGTTCCAGGCTCGCCAACAGCTCCTCAAGGGAGGCAAATTCCTCCTTTTGTCCATCAAGCTCTTTAACTTGTTCCGAGTTTTGCTTTTTTAAGAGATCTATCTCGCTCCAGAGATCGTCCAGGTCAACACAGCTGACCACAAAGACCATCGATACAAGCGTGATTAGCGCAAAAATTCTTTTCATATATTAAGTAATTAGTTCGTTCCCATTACACCTAAATAGATTAGGATGTGTAAAAGTATTATGCTTTGTGGAAAGAAAAAACAACCGAGGTGGTCTATTTCGTTTAAACCACAAAATAGACCAGTAAAAAAAGCAAAATGACCACTTTTTTTACCAAAAAAAGAGACATCACATATTCAAACTCCACCATTAATCACTACAAAACCACAGACCAAATATTCATAACTAACCTATGCCTCGCAACACTTCACACTATGCCTCACAACCCGAACCACTGAACCCCGAACCAACACGCAACTTGCAACACGCAACTCGCAACAATTACTTATATTTGTAAATTCAAGCATATCATATAATATATAGTTCCGTGATGAAACGTTTATACCTATTTATACTTGCGTCTTTTATAATCGCGTCGCTGTTCGGCGCAAATGCTGCTGCTGATATTCCCTACTGGAATGATCTTCAGACTACCGGAGTCGGAAAAGAGTATCCGAGAACAGAGTTTTCAGTCTTCAGCAGCCGTGAGGCGGCTTTAAAAGGCACTTACGAGAGCTCCCCTTTCTATCACTCCCTCAACGGCACCTGGAAATTCCTATACACCGATGATTACAGAGATCTCCCCGCAGGTATCGAGAAACCGGACTTTTCTACCGAAGATTGGAGCGACATTAAGGTCCCGGGCAACTGGGAGAGGCAGGGATTCGGCATCCCGATCTACGTCAACCATCCTTACGAATTTCCCTATACCCGCAGCGTAAAGCCTATATTGCCGGATGTAATCCCTGCCGGAGTCTATCAGCGCACTTTCACTATCCCACAGGAGTGGAAGGGCAAAGAGATTTTCCTCAACCTTGACGGGGCCAAATCGGGCCTCTATGTCTATATCAACGGTATTGAAGTGGGCTATAGCGAAAACTCCAAAGACAGGGCACAATGGCGCATCACCGACTTCCTCAAATCGAGCTCCAACCATCTGGTAATCAAGATAATGAGATGGAGCACCGGCAGCTGGCTGGAGTGTCAGGATTTCTGGAGGATTAGCGGTATCGAGAGGGATGTTTACCTTTCAGCACAGGAGCGCACTTCACTTAAAGACTTCATCGTCACCCCTGTGCTTAGAGAATCCGGTGAGGGATTGCTAAAACTTCGTTTGGAACTCACCAATCCCGATTCCCGCGAGTTGGAAACGGCTTTTGAACTTTTGGATGCTCAAGGTGAGACAGTCGCTTACGGAATAAGCGTTTCCAGCGATAAAAATGTGAATTTCAGCGCAAAAATAGAGAATGTAAAGCCCTGGTCGGCGGAGAACCCCAATCTCTACACTCTTATTATGAGGGTTGAAAATGAATATATCCCCTTCAGGGTGGGATTCCGCAAATTTGAGATCAAGGATGGGCTCTTCTTCGTCAACGGACAACCGGTCAAATTTAAAGGTGTCAACATGCATGAGCACGACCAAATTACCGGACACTATGTAAGTAGGGAGCTTATGCTCAAGGACCTCGAACTGATGCGTAAGCACAATATCAATGCTATCCGCACCGCACACTATCCCCAGCCGAGAATGTTCTATGAGTTGTGCGACGAATTGGGCTTCTATGTCTATCACGAGGCCAATATCGAGTCACACGGAATGGGGTACAATCTGCGTGAAGGCGGCACCCTGGGCAACAATCGCGACTTCTACGCGACACATCTCGACCGTATTGTAAATATGTATGAGAGGTGTAAGAACTACGCCTGCGTCACAATTCTCTCTCTGGGCAATGAGGCGGGCAATGGATATAATATGTACAAAGCCTATGAGTGGATTGAGGAGCGCGAAAAGGCGGAAAATGGAATGAATCGCCCGATCGTCTATGAGAGGGCTCTGCTCGAGTGGAATACAGATATGTATGTGCCTCAATATCCCTCTGCCGACTGGCTTGCGAAGATTGGCGAAGAGGGTTGCGACCGTCCGGTGATACCGAGCGAATATTCACATGCAATGGGCAATTCCAACGGTGGCATTAGTGCACAATGGAAGCAAATCCGCCTCTATCCGCAGCTGCAAGGGGCATTTATCTGGGATTGGGTGGACCAGGGGTTTCTGGAGAAGGATGAAAAGGGATATGATTATTGGACCTACGGAGGTGATTATGGGGAAAATATGCCCAGCGATGCCAATTTCTGCTGCAATGGTATTGTGGCCCCCGACCGTACTCCGCACCCCGCAATGGAAGAGGTGCGCCACGCCTATACCAATATCCTCTTTGAAGCCGATGATCCCGCCTCAGGCAAAGGATTTAGCATCACTAACCTCCACTATTTCACCTCTTTAGAGGGATATGAGATTCATTGGTTTATCGAAGGCGATGGCAAGGTGTTGCGCAAGGGCAAGCTTAATTTTACCACTGCACCCCAGCATGTGGAGTCATTTGATATTTCGTATAAGAGATTGAGGTTTAAGGAGAATGTGGATTATTATATCCGTTTTTCTGCTGTAACCAAGAGAAATGAAAGGCTTGTACCGGCAGGTCACGAGGTGGCTTCGGCTCAGTTTCCCATTTCGCTTCGCGAGAATGTTACTCTTCCGAAAATGAAAAAGGGCGATGCGCTGGTTATTGATGACAATTCCGGCGTTATCACGATTAGCAATAAACGTTTAGAAATGGTTTATGATAAGTCGCTTTGCACTATCAGCTCTCTAAAAGTGGATGGCAGAGAGCGTTTTACCAAAGGCTGGGGTATCAGACCCAATTTTTGGAGAGCCCCTACCGACAATGATTATGGCAACGGCATGAATAAGGTAAATGCTTACTGGAAAGAGGTTTCGAGCAGTTTCAAAGCCTCAGCAAGTGCTGTTATGGATGGAAATGATGCCTTGCTCAAAGTCACCTATTCGCTCCCTGCCGGAAACACATTTGAAATGGAATACAGAGTGACTCAAAATGCGATTATACATGTTTCTACCCGTTTCAACGCAGTAGAAACGAAAGCCGGCGACAACAAGGCTCTCCAATTCGTGCCCAGAATAGGAGTGCGTTTTAGACTTGATTCCTCGAACGATAATTTTGTATATTATGGTCGGGGACCGGCGGAAAATTATATAGATCGTAAAGAGGGCTCTCTAATAGGACTTTACAATAGCAGCGCGAAAGCTGAATATGTTCCCTACGTAATGCCTCAGGAATGTGGTCACCACTGCGATGTGCGCCGGATTGACTTTGCCGATATGACCATCCTGGCAGATGAATATATGGAATTCAACGCCCTGCGCAACTCCATAGAAGATTTCGACCTCGGCAAACAGAGCCACATCAACGACATTACGTCCAATATAAGGGATTATGTCGAAGTTTGCCTCGACCGGTGTCAAATGGGAGTTGGCGGATATAACAGTTGGGGTGCATTGCCAGACGACCATGCCATGATCCCCGCCAACCAAACTTACGACTGGGGATTCACTATCATATTCCCATAGGACAAAAAAAGTAGAATGACCTTAATCTAAGAACATCAACTATGAAAATCTTCAACCATCCGCTTGTAAAGACGACGCTGACAACATTACTGTTTATAGCAACGCTCGTTGTTTTTTATGCTCTGTGGAGCCTCATTACCCATGCTTTCTCTTTGCCTATTTATTTTTATTATCTCGACTTGATGACTCTTTTTGGGTTTTTCATATTGATCCCATTGATTATTTACTTTAATAAAAAGTGGGATATCGGGCTCAGGCAATTTTGGAAATCGCAGAATAATCTTAGAACAATAGTGTTGATTGCCGGCTTTTTCGTTGCAGCATTCTTTTTCGAGATTTTAGTAGTACAATCTATAGAAAACGTGAATGCCATATGGCAAGGAAAATTAAATACTCTTTCTTTTTGTTTGCCGGAGCGGGATTGGAGACTTTATGTTAGGTGGCTCGCCAGAGTGGTTGTCGGCCCTACAGTAGAAGAAATCTTCTTCAGGGGAATTATTCTTGTTTTTTTGCTTAAAAAATATTCGCCGGCCAAAGCCATACTCTTTTCGGCATTGTTATTTGCTGCAGGGCATATAGAGTTTGAGAAAATAGCGTCACTGTTTTTATGGGGCCTGATTTTTGGTTTGATTTTCTATAAAACCCGCTCTCTCCTAATTAGCATTATTGCACATTCTCTTACAAATTTTGCCTTAATGTTTATTAATATAGATCAAACCTCTTTTGCCAATTTAGATGTTGACTACTATTTGCCGGTCGCTTTGTGTATTGTGGCATTTATTATTACCGGCTACCTGTTAATAGCACAAAAGGGCTCTTGGGATAGGAATATAATCCCGTGAGTTTTGTTATATTTGTAAGTTACAACGAATAAAGCGCACGGAGATTGTAAATGAAGTCATTGATTGTATGTCAATCCGGTGCGATCTATTGATTATGATATATAGAAGTCTTTCAGAGAGTGAATTTAAAGATATTTCTTCGAGGATTCTCTACGAAGACAACCATATTTTGGCGTTTAACAAACGCAGCGGTGAGATTGTGCAGGGCGACAAGAGCGGAGATGAACCTTTGAGCGAGACCTTGAAGGCATTTGTTGCACAACGCGACTCCAAACCCGGAAGGGTCTTTATGGGAGTACCGCACCGTCTTGACAGACCGGTAAGCGGTGTTACCCTTTTTGCCAAGACCTCGAAGGCACTCGAAAGACTCAATACACTATTTCGCGAAGGAGATGTCGAAAAATATTATTGGGCACTTACAGCCCGCAGTCCGGAGCCCCTTGAGGGCGAATTGATTCATTTCCTGAAAAAAAATGAAAAACAAAACCGGAGCTACGCCCATTCTGCCGATGCCGGGGCCAAAATCCCCGAAGGAGCAAAAGAGGCCCATCTGCGCTACAAAACTCTGGAAAAGAGTGAGCGCTACTGGTTGATAGAGGTAGAACTGCTTACCGGCCGCCATCACCAGATCCGCTGTCAGCTCTCCGCCATCGGATGCCCAATCAAAGGAGACCTCAAATATGGCGCTCCGCGCTCCAACAAAGACGGCAGCATTTCGCTACATGCGAGAAGCCTCTCCCTGACCCATCCCGTACGCAAAGAACCCCTTACGATCGAGGCACCCGTTGACTGGTCACCAATATTGAAGAGATAAATTTTGTAAAATATAAATATGAACCCGAAACATTATATAATAGGCCTCGCCCTGATTGCGGCACTGCTGCAATCCTGTTCAGGTGCACCTTCTAAAAGCATCCGGAGCGACTCTTATCCCGATATCATACCCGATTATATTGGGGTAACCATCCCGGAAGGACTTGCACCGCTCTCTTTTGAGATGGCCGACGGTAGCAAATGCCGCTTCAAGGTGGAAAGAGAGGAGAACACTCTCTGGTACACCGTCACTTCGTGGAGCAAAGGCGACAAAGCAGCCACCATCCATAAACCCTTCCCCGTCTATATTTCGGAAGACCCGATCGATCCCTATATTGCCTACAGGCTGATAGAGCCTGGCTACGAGAGCTGGCGCAACATCGTACTTGCACAGAGGGAGCTCGCATCCTACAAGGAGAGCCGTATGGTCTCCAATCGGGCCAACGATGGGGGCTGTGTCAATTGCCACACCTTCGATGGAGGAAACCCTGGGAGGATGTTGTTCCACGCCAGAGGCGCAAAAGGCGGCACCATCTTCATAGAGGGAGATGAATTGCGACTGATCAACCTTGCACAGGTTGGACCCAAAAGACAAGGGGTATATCCCGCCTGGCACCCCTCCGGACGTTATGTGGTCTTCTCCTCCAACGACACACGCCAATGCTTCACTATCAACGAATTTCAGCCGATAGAGGTCTATGACAACTTTTCGGACATGATATTAATGGACCTTCAGACCGACTCGGTAACTCTTATACCTCAACTCTCCCTGGAGTCACAGATGGAGACCTTCCCCGCCTGGTCGGAAGATGGCTCCACGCTCTATTTCTGCTCCGCAGCAGCAGTGGAGTATGTAGCCAACAACCGCGGAAAAGTGCATTACAGATTGATGTCGATAGGATTTGAGGATGGTCAATTCGTAGGTGAGCCGAAGGAGCTTTTCGGTGATGACAGCTGCTCGGTCTCATTTCCCCGCGTAAATGATGGCTATGTGCTCTTTACCCATACCGGATTTGGCACCTTCCCCATCTGGCACAATGAAGCGGATCTCTGGATGTACAATATCGAGACGGGAGAGGCATTTCCTGCGGAAATATTAAATAGCGACAAGGCTGAAAGCTATCACAGTTGGTCTTCCAATGGCAAATGGGTGATCTTCGGCAGCCGCCGACTGGATGGACGCTATACCAGAGTCTATATTGCACATTACAAGGGCAACGGAGAGTTTGACAAGCCCTTCCTGCTACCGCAGAAAACATTTAAACACAACACTCTGCGCCTGAAATCCTACAATGCCCCCGAATTTATCAAGGGTGAAGTAAAAGATTACGATAAGAGAGTTTCAAAACTATTCAAATGATGAAAAAAAGAGGAAAATATATTG
>JAAZMM010000068.1 GCA_012798805.1 Bacteroidales bacterium | reverse complement strand
GCGAATGAAAGAAAAGCAGTCAGTCGTTTCATAATTTTTCGGTTAAATGTTATATTTGCAAATATACGGAAAAATAGTCTGCCTTCTGATGAGAAAAATCAAAAAGAAGAAAAAAATTACAGCTTTTGGCTGCGCCGCATTTCTTGCGGCGTTTCTTCTTATTATCTTTCTCCCCCGTCAGATTTTCGACAAACCTGTAAGCGCATTGCTTGAAAGCTCCGACGGAAGGATGCTTGGGGCCAGAATTGCATCCGACGGACAGTGGAGGTTCCCACAGATCGATACCGTACCCGAAAAATTTGCCCGCGCCATCATTACATATGAAGATAAACGATTCAGATATCACCTTGGAGTGGATCCTCTGGCTGTAGCAAGGGCAATCCTGCTTAATCTGCGCAATCGGGAGATCCGTAGCGGCGCCAGTACCATAACGATGCAGACCATAAGACTGAGCAGAGAAAATCGCCCCCGCACAGTTGGGGAAAAAATTATCGAAATGGGCCTTGCGGTAAGGCTCGAACTGCGCTACTCCAAAAGGAAAATCCTGGCAATGTATGCATCCAATGCCCCTTTCGGAGGCAATGTGGTAGGGCTTGAAGCAGCCTCCTGGCGCTATTTCGGCCGACCGGCCGGAGAACTCTCCTGGGCAGAAAGCGCTATGCTGGCCGTACTTCCCAACTCTCCCGCATTGATTCATCCCGGTAAAAACCGCGATATTCTCCTCGAAAAAAGAAACCGTCTGCTGGACAAAATGGCTGCAAAAGGGATAATAGATGATACCGAATGTATGCTCTCCAAAGAGGAGCCTCTGCCCGATAAACCCTACCCTATGCCCAATATTGCATATCATTATTTGGAAACTCTCCGCAAAGAGGGGGGTGATCGCCGCTATGCCAGCGATATTGACAAAGGACTACAGGAGCGTACAGAGGAAATTCTTCACCGCCACATCGGGCTTTTCGAGAGCAATCAGGTCTATAATATTGCAGCGCTGGTAATGGAAGTAAGCTCCGGACGCATCATCACTTACTGCGGCAACCTCAACCCGGAAAGAGGCGGCGCAAGCCATGGCAGAGCTGTGGATGTAATTCAAGCACCGCGCAGTAGCGGCAGCACTCTGAAACCCTTTCTCTACGCCGCTATGCTCGATGATGGTGAGATACTTCCTACGATGCTTGTACCGGATATTCCTTCGCACTATAAGGATTTCACTCCGAGCAACTACAATCATACCTTTGATGGTGCAGTACCGGCAAACAGCATCATAAGACGCTCACTCAATGTACCCTCCGTAAGGCTACTGCAGGAGTATGGGGTAGAAAAATTCCTACTGCTCATGAAAGAAATGGGATTCACCACGATTAGCCGCAGTGCAGATGATTACGGCCTTTCACTAATCCTCGGAGGGGCAGAGATAAAGCTCATCGATCTTGTACGTGCATATCGTGATATGGCTGTCACTCTCACAGAACCTGAAGAGGGGTCCTCCCCTCTCTCTCCGGGAGCTATATGGTGCACCTTTGATGCCCTTACCGGAGTCAACAGACCGGAGGAAGAGGGAAGCTGGCAAAGTTTCAGTTCTTCACGCAAAGTGGCCTGGAAGACCGGCACCAGTTATGGCAACAGGGATGCCTGGAGCGTCGGAGTTACACCTGAATATGTTGTGGGGGTCTGGGTGGGGAATTGCAACGGCGAGGGACGCCCCAATCTTACCGGCATCGGTTATGCTGCGCCTGTGATGTTTGAAATACTCTCCATCCTTCCACCCACCGGATGGTTCGAAATTCCTATACTTGACCTTGAAGAGGTTGTAGTATGCCCACTAAGCGGACACCCTCTCTCCGACATCTGCTGTATCGGCACCGGTCTGACTCCCGATACTCTTTTGGTGCCCCCGCATGAGCACAAGCCCGATATATGTCCTTACCACCGTCTGATCCACTTGAGCGAAGACCAGACCTATATCGTCAATAGTGACTGTTACAGCACCGCTAAAATGGTTACCCGGTCTTGGTTTGTGCTACCTCCCTCGCAGGAGTGGTATTATATGGCCGGCCATCCCGAATACCGCCGTCTGCCGCCTCTCCATCCCAATTTCGCCTCCGGCGGAAGTTCATCACGCGGTAATATTGTCGAAATTATCTATCCTCAACCGGGAATGACTCTGGCTGCCCCTCTCTCTCTTGATGGAAAGAGTCAAGGGGTTGTCTTCTCTGCAGCACACGCCATCCCATCAGCAACCCTCTACTGGCACATTGACGATCGCTATATCGGCTCCACGTCGAGCAATGAGCATAAAATGCTGATCATCCCGGAGCCCGGCAGGCATCGTCTGGTAGTGACCGACACTAACGGTAATAGTGCTTCCGTCTGGTTTGAGGGAGCGCAGCCAAATTGAGGAGACCTTTTTTAAATTATTTGTTGAATAATCAGAAAGAATGTCTATCTTTGCATTCCTTTCACGGAAAAGGAAAGGATATATGGTGGCCGTAGCTCAGTCGGTTAGAGCATCGGATTGTGGTTCCGAGGGTCGTGGGTTCGAATCCCATCGGCCACCCAAAAGAGAAAAGCGCCGTAATGGCGCTTTTCTCTTTTGGACACATTATTTTATCACGACATCAAATTGATATAATTCTTCGGATGTAGAGTTAGCTTTAGATCCTACTAAGCCAACACCATTTTTAATGTTGGAGTGGACTTGTACAGGCTCTTGCAAAACAGAGCTATCAAAAGCCTCACGGTATGACTTAAGATACTTATAGTAGTTCTCATCAATTGTGCAAAGAGAAATAGCAAAGGTTAGAGAATCTTTGCTGACTTCAGGATTATGGTAAAAACCTAATGTCAATGGGTATTTCTCAATACCATTTATTGAACTATCGTCAAAAAAGCCATAAGAGTAAGATTTCTTAGTTTCGCCAAAAGCCTCTCTGATATAATCAAACTTTTCTGCGAATATTTTATCCTCATACTTGACATCAACCCAATTCACAGGCCAATCAGGATGCTCAGGATAATATTCTGCACGCTTTTTAGCACTTACCAAATAATAATCATTACTGTTTTTATCATCACTGAAAGTTATCTGCAATTTGCCATCATATCCATTGCCATTTTCGTTCGGTAATAATGAAATTACTTTCACATCGACTACCGATGCCGGATAAGGAACTGTCGTGGACCCGCTTGTCACCTCATCGAAATCGGGCAAGGATGCCTCTATGCGAACCTCATCACCACTCTTTACAATTGCATCGGATTTGTAATACTCATCTCCATCAACAGGTTGATGTGGCGGGTTTCTGTCATATACTTTCAAATGCTCTATAAACTCTCCATTGATATACAGACTCACTGTAGCATCCTTTCTCCAATTTTGAATTGGAACATTATCAAGGAAGAAGAAACTTTCACCAACACTTGCCAAAACCGGTTTGCCGGCTTCAACCATTGAGTATAAAACCATATATTTCTCTTCAAGGCGATCAGGAAACTCTATATTGTTTTTACACGCACTAAATGATACTGTAACCAGAATCAACGTTAAAAATCTTATAATTTTATTCATAACTAATTATCTAAAGAGTGTTTAAAATTTATAGGAGTAACTTACTGACGGGATAATTGGAAACAGGGTCAGTTTCTTAAGTTTCTTGATGTCCGAATTCTCACCTTCATATCCGAGATATATCATAAAGGCATTCATATTGTTATATGCGTTATAAACACTTATATTCCAGGTCCTTATGCCGTGCTTTTTCTGTTTGTGGAAATTTATTCCAAGATCAAGGCGATGATATGCCGGTAATCTGTAATTGTTGCGGGATGGAATGTATCCAATATCTTTGATCGCGTATCCCATTGAGATGTCATCAATAAATTCTTCAGGCATCTGAGGATATTGTTGCAGAGCAAGTGTTGCACTGTTACCACTATTAAAAACCCACGAAGCCGCGAAGTCTATGCGGTCAGACAGTTTGTGCGAAACAGTGATGCTGATGTCGTGACGGCGGTCGTATTTCGAAGGGAAAAGCCGGCCATTATTAATAACCTGGCCTTCTCTATCAAATTGACGCATTGATTTCGACCAGGTATAGCCTATCCAACCTGTAGTTCTGCCTATTGAACGTTGCACGAGGAATTCCGCACCGTATGACCAGCCTCGCCCCATTGCCACTTTATCTTCCCATCCTGTAGTAGTAGCCATCAGCGAAGCACCGTCAATATATTCCAATAGGTTATCCATTGTCTTATAGTAACCCTCGATAGAGAAGTTGTATCCTGCTATATCATAAAATACTCCGGCAGAATATTGATGTGAGCTCATCGGTTTAATGCGCTCGGTCACAGGCACCCAGAGGTCAGTCGGAAGACTAATTGAGTTGCTTGTCAAAAGGTGAACATATTGCGACATCCGTGCATAGCCCAACTTTAGTGACATCTTCTCTGCCAGAAGAATACGTGCGCTAAGTCTTGGCTGCACTGAATTGTAAAACTCCTTACCGACAGCAAAAGCCGAGTAATGCAATCCGGCATTTGCTTCGAATAGTTTACCAAGAGAAATTTTATACTCTACGTAAGCATTAATTTCGCTTGCGTTGATCTTCTTATCTCCATACATCTGCTCAACAATCTCGGTAGTGTCTTTTACCTGTCCTTTCGCACCCTCAATCGGAGTCTTGACTGTGACGCGGGTTGAAGAGACATCCGGAGAGAATATGTGATAAATATATGCAGCACCAAAACGCACATTATGATCAGTAGCCGGGCTCCAGCTGAAATCCACTTTGGCAGTAAGATCGTTTATACCGGAATTAGCCGTAACCAAAGATTCGTATGAGGTGTTTTCGCCTGGATTTGGATATTCACTGATATCCTCGTATGACACTCCCATATTGTTACGATAATGTGTGTAGTTAACCGATGCATCCATAAATAGTCTTGGAGAGCAGACATGGTTCCATCTTGCTGTTGCAAGCATATTTCCCCATTTCCATTTTACACCCATATATTCCTTCCAGGTTGCACCATCGTCGAGGGCGTATTTGGTACGCGCCTTTGCATGAAGTGCATCATGACCGGTATAGTAACTTAAAAAGAGTCTGTCCCGGTCCGAGAACTTGTGATTAATCTTAGCATTAATATCGTAGAAGTTATAACCTGCATGTCCCTTCTCTTTACCTTTGCTTGCACCTTTTGTCGCAAAATACATTACCGGAACTAAGATTGCATCTAAATAGGTACGGCGTGCTGAGAGATTAAACGAGGTTTTCCCTTTAATAATCGGGCCTTCAACATTGATTTTTGAAGAGATTAGTCCAATACTGAAGTTGCCGTGATAATCGTACATATCACCATCGTTGGTACGCACGTCAATAACTGATGAAAGACGTGAGCCAAAGCGGGCCGGAAAGTTTCCTTTGAAAAGTGTAACGCTTTTAACAGCATCCGGATTAAATACAGAGAATAATCCCAAAGCGTGATTTACATTATAGACAGGAACACCATCGAGTAAAAGCAAATTTTCATCCTGACCACCACCACGCACATACAGTCCTGCAGTGCCATCATTACCGGCCTGAACACCGGGTAACAACTGAAGCGTTTTCAGCACATCTTGCTCTCCAAAAAGTGTAGGGGTGCTTTTAATTTGCAATATAGGAATGTCCACAGCACCAAGTTGTGAACTTCGAACCCCGTGAAAACGCGGCTCACCATAAACAACTGCTTCGTCAATAGAATCCGGAGCTTCTTCCAAATAAAAATTTATCGTTGTATCCCGTTTGAGCTCAAAATTAATCTGATTATTCTTAAAGCCTACATAGGAAGCTTCAATATTCACCTCTTTAGCCGGGAGTGTGATAGTGTAAAAACCATATTCATTAGTAGTTGTCCACTTTTTGCAATTCAGATCATAAATTGTAGCGCCAAGCAACGTCTCGTGACTGCGGGAATTAAAAACATAGCCACTAATGGTGTACTGCTGCCCGTACACCTCTAAACTGAAAAAGAGACTCAGAAGAGCGAAAGTAGAGAGTACAGCTGTTCTTTTAGAACTTGTCATATCGATTGTAATTATTCTTTAACTTTAAATGATTAGTTCATAAGTGTCCTGTAATAGTCCGTCCGGATTATTATAAAGTTTAACAATTAAAACAAAGTCGGTTCTGCCGAACCGACTTTGTTTTAATATGGCGCATTTGCTGCAAAAAATGCGCCAACTTACTTTAGTTGGCACATTTTGATTTGCAGGATGGTACTCCCGTGGGGAATCGAACCAAGATTTTAAGAGAAGCCAAAAGACACTAAAACCCAATCCATAAGCCCATAAGAAGCACTTCACAAAGATACATATTTTCTTTTGATTTCAAATATTTTCAAAAGTAGTACACTTTTAGTACACTTTTATATTGAATATTTATTACATTTGCAAAGCAAAAGAAGTCAAAAGAAATGAAAGCAACACACACAAAGGCCAAGGACAACCCAAAGTTGCAACAACGGGCAATATCAGGCGGCAAAGTAGCCCTTTATCTTGAATATTACTTAGGCCGTACCTCAACCCCAAGGACAGATGAAGCGGGCAAACAAATGTATTACACAGAGGGGAAAATGGCGGGTAAACCTATGTATATAGTACGTCACTCCAGAAAAAAAGAGGAACTAAAACTATATCTTTATGCCAAGCCAAGAACAGCAGAGGAAAAGGCTCACAATGCAAATATTATTACACAGGCCAAGCAAATAAGAAATGCCCGTGAACAAGAAATGTTATCTGGAATAATGGGCTATACTTTTGCTAAGAGAGTAACCAATCTAATACCCTATTTTGAAACCTATGTTAATACTTACACCAAAAAGGATGTAAGAAGCATAAGGTTTGCCCTCAACCGTTTCAAACAGTTTTTAAGGCTTAATCACCCATTGTGTGCTATAAAAAAGACAGAAGCAGAGATACAGGCTATCAATGCGGCGGGGACTAAAAACCATAATGGCGTACATACTAAGAACAGCATAAACCCCAATGAATATTACCGCTTCAGTCTTGACCCCAAGCAATTTAATGAAACAATGGTGCAAGACTTTGTTTCATTCTTACAAGAAAACAGTAAAGGCAACGGGGCGGCAACGGCTTATAAACGTTTCAAGAAAATCGTAAAACATATTGCCAAAGAAGGCATTATAGCAAACAATCCCTGTGAAAACGTTGTCTGTAAAAGTAGTGAACACCTTACAAAGGACATACTAAAGCCAGAGGAAATAAAGGCTTTGATACAAACACACGTTAGAAATGAGAACCCCAATATAAGGCGGGCTTTTATTTTCACACTATTCACTGGAGTAAGGTGGTGCGATATTATAGAGTTGAGGTACAACAATATAGATTACCAAAATAAGACCTTGAGATTTGAACAATCCAAGACAAAAGGGCACAGTGCTAAAAGTGTTGTTGAAATGCCGTTAAGAGACGATTTATTGACGGGTATAATTGGAACACCAGAGGAACAGGGTAAAACCAAGGATGATTTAATTTTTGAACTGCCAAGCCATACTATGTGCCTAAAGGCGTTGAGGCGTTGGACAGCAAAAGCGGGGATTGACAAGCACATAACGTGGCATTGTGGCCGCCATTCCTTTGCAACTAATCTTTTAGAAGGTGGTGCAAATGTTAAGGTTGTGGCCGACCTGTTAGGGCATAGTGGCTTAACCTATGTTGAAAGGTATTTAAGAGCGATTGATGAAAGCAAAAAGCGAGCATTGAACAGTTTACCCACTATAGAACTGTAGAATATTCATAAATAAGGACAGCAATGAAAAAGACTATTGAAAAACCCTTTTTTGAAGCCTTTGAAGCCATAGGTGGCCTTGTAGATAATTGTCTTTCATATATGGATGAAATCTATAACTTGGGCATTTGCCCAAAGGAAAGGGACAACAGCCCTCAACGGGCAAAGTATTTCAATGAGGTTTTGCCTCAGAAAATACGGGAACAATTTGAAGCCTTTAATGATACGGTTATACTATTTCAAGATAGCCCGTTAATGGAGGAAATTGAAGCCAACTTACAAGAATGTACAAGCCAACAGTCACAGGAACGGTATCTATTTTCCCTATTAAAGCCCTTTAAAGCATTTGCAGATAAATATACTCCAATTGCAACAATTGCACAATTAGAACAAAGCATAAAGGAGACCCAAAAGAATTTGGCATTTTGGCAGGCACAACCACAAGATGAAATAATTTACAATGATACGGGTCAATCTTGTGGTACACCAAAAGAACAAGTAGAAGCGTGTTATGATACTATAAAAAGGCGAACCCAAGCAATAGAACGACATAAGCACATAAGCAACCAATATAGAATATTGACAGGGCGTTTTGATGAAGGGGCAAAATGGATACAAAAGGGCACCGTTGAAGCCTGTTTAAGTTACCTTGGAAGCATTGCCTATAAATTTGCCAACCGTCTGGATGCATTATTATTGACATACGGCATTGACCTTCTAAGGCTTCAACGTGATAGTGGCATATACTTGAAGGAATACCGCCACGTGACAGATGTGAGTTATTACATAGGCAGCCTTGAACTTGCCCAAAAGTACATAGATGCATTGCCAAAGTATGAAGGCGGTAAACCTCAACAAAAAGCCAAAGAAAAGCCAAAGCAAAGTGGGAGGCAAAGTAGGCCGTTTAAGGATGAGATAATAAGACAACCAACAGAAGAAACACTAACATTGTTGCATAGTCTAATAGACGGAAAAAAAGGGAAGAACGCTATTATTTACCTTGCCATTGCCATTGTTGAAGGCATTATTTCAAGACCAACCTCAACCCAGATATTACAAGAATTTGGAGACATAGGACACAAATCCTTAATCTGCAAATACCTTGATAAGAGAGTATATACAAACGATGAAATTATCGTGACAAAGGAAGCCTTAAAGGGGTAATTTTCTTCTTTCTTGCTGGACTTTAATAGACTTTAATAGACGTTATTGAAACGGTCTATTAAAGTCTATTCTTTTTGTTGTGTTCGCTGGATTATACATAATATTTTTGCCCTTGTATTCTTTTAACGGGAACAGAATGGCAAGCCCCGTGACAAGAACTCAAAGGCAAAGAAGGGGGCGAACTTGCCAGCACCCCCAGACAGCCAGACCTCAACAAGCAAGATTATGAGCAATGAGGAAATAAGGGATATTGCCGACCTTATAACGGCAAACGTAATGTGTTGCACCAAAGAAATATTGACAAGTGAGGAAGCAGCACGCTATATGGGTATTTCAAAAAGTCACCTTTACAAGTTGACTATGAGGCAAGAAATACCTCACTATAAACCAACGGGCAAAATGGTGTATTTCAGGCGGGATGAACTTGAACAATGGCTACAACAGCACCGTATTAATACCGTTGAGGAAGCACAACACAAAGCAGAATCACATTGTAGAAAAGGGGGTGTATTATGATACTCACGGACTATTACAAGTTTGAGAAAACCGCCCTCAAAGCCAAATTAAGAATGGATTGCACAGCCTCAACAAAGAGTTATCAAGAATTTGAAGGGCTAAGGGCTACCAAGACAACAATGGCTACAGCCAAGCGGGATGAAACCAAGACAGGCAGCCTCGTTATATACTATGGAGATGTACCCGATACATTTGGGGGCAATGTTCACAGAAAGGCAGATAAAGCCATAACAAAGGACAAAAACCTTTCAAGTGTATTTGTACCAGACCCAGAAAGCGGCCTTGCCTATGGGGATTTCAAAGGAACAGGGGATGCACTGTTGTTTATATTTCAGAACCTGAATACAATTGACGGCAGAATACAAGAAGGGGGCATTATTGAGGTTTTTGTAGCCAGAGGTAAGAGCAAAGACAGAATACCATTATACAACCTTCTTTCAGACGGTGAATTAGATGAAGAAATACAGACGTTGAGGAAACAGGCTCAAAAGGAATAAAACACCCCATTATGTTTATTTCCTTCACTCAATTTTTTTTCAGTTACCAAATCAGTAACCAAGCAAAATGTACGATACTGTATTTTTCACCCTACCAGAATATGAAGCCAACGGGGTTGATTTTCTTTCAGAAACACCCTGTTTTCTGGAAAATGTGGCCGAACACAATTACCAAGGTATTCCAATTATCACGGGTAAAGTTGGCGGCCTCAGGGTATCAGCAAGTAGAAGCCAAATAAAAGTAAAAGACGGCAGCCTTTGTAAATTCTTTTTGGGAAATAATTTCCAGACTTTGGGAAGGCGGGACACACAACTTGCTATTGAAAAACTATCAGACCTATTACACCTGCCAATGAAAAAAGCAACCGTTACCCGTATGGATGTAGCACAAAACTTTATCTTGAAACACCCCCCTGAAGTATATTTTAGGAAATTGGGGGCATTGAAGTATGCAAACAGATTACAACAACCAAACGGATTGTATTATATACTTAACGGGGGGCGTTTGTGTTTCTATGATAAAAATAAGGAACAGAAAACACACCGTAAGGAAATACCAGAACTGTACCAAGGCAGAAACGTGTTGAGGTATGAGAGACGGCACGCTCAAAGACTTGCAAGCCAATTTAATGTTGAGGCCGTAACAGGTGCAACTCTATATAATGAAGGCTTCTATATAATGGCAGTAAACCAATGGAAAGAAGGCTATCAAGCCATACAAAAAATTAATGATATTACACTTAATTTCCAAGTAATGAAAACCAAGCAGCAAATGTACAAAATGGGCGTTTTGGCCTTAACAGAACAAGTGGGCGGTCAACTTGAATTAATGGCTCAAATAAATGATGCCCAGAAACGTGGAGAAATCTCTAAAAAGCAGGCCTATGACTTAAGAACAGCCGTCAATCAGGCCTGCCAACTCAAAGAGGGATTTACAGCCCAAAATGAAGCAATTGAAGAACTAACAAAAAAGATTGCTGAAGCAGCACGCTTTTACCGTTGAGGCACGTTTTCTATATTAAGATGTATTCCATTACCAAATCAGTAACCACAAAAAGAAATTTATAAAACACACAAAGATATGGCAAAGACAAAATCACAACAGGAATTAAGGTCACAGGAAGTCCTCAATACAGTCCAAACGGGGCTAACTCCAATACAAGAACAAGCGGCAATATTGTTGGCTTCAGGTGAAACAATAACAGCCGTGGCCGCCACAATTGGGGTAAACAGAAGCACGCTATATGAATGGCAAGATATTGTTACCTTTCAATGCTTTTTAAACCAACAAAGAGCCGATTATCAAGAACAATTAAAAAACGGTATATTTGGCCTTACAAGTGAGGCGTTGGCAACCCTCAAAGGTTGTTTGCAATCAGAGAATGAGCCAACCAGACTAAAGGCGGCAACGTGGCTTTTGGAACGTATTGCAAGCCAGAAAACAGGAATCACAGATGTAAGAGAAGCACTAAGACGTAAGCACACTAAATTTTCAGATAATTGGGAAGACTATAACAAATTTGACAAAGTGGCCTATGAAAATGATTGTCGCCAATTAGGAATTGACCCAGAATTGTGAAAAACAACCAAACACATATAAAGTGAACGGGCGGCCTTTGTCGGTTTGCCCGTTTGTTTTTCAATTTATGATTATTTCAAAAATAATTATGCTAACTTTGTTAAACTAATCTAAATAATAATGTTATGAAAAATTTCTTTAAAACATCCATCATAACAGTTTTCTTTATGATGGTTACTTTTCCCCTTTTTGCTCAAATCCAAATTCAACAAAAGACATATGAGGATATATATCAAATAAAGGAGGGCAGATACCACTATGGCGTAATACGTGTTACTGATGAAGGAATATTTCTTTGTTTAAATACAGACAATCAATTTGAGGACTCATACGCAAGCCTTTTTCTGGGTAAGACATTAGAGAGTGCTGTAAAAACAATGGACGATATTATAGCATTACCTGTTTCCAATGAGTATATTTATTCATATGGTATGGGCGGAACAACTACCAAGATATATAAATACAAATCATTTGGTCAAATGAATTTATGTATGGAGGCAGATTATGTTGCTGGTGAAGCCCCTTGTTCTGAAAAAATTCTTAAAATGATTCGTGAGGCCTTAACAACCTTGAGCCTTCCAGAAGGTATCATAAGAGAATGAAGGCACAAACAATTAAGCAAGGAAAACCAACAACTTAAACATCATTAGCCTACAACCGCAAAAGCAACAAAACCCAACAAAAAACAACAATTTTGGCACATAGTACACTTTTAGTACACCTTACAAAATATTAATCCCCTCAAAATCATCTGATTGAGAGGGGATTAATGTACTCCCGTGGGGAATCGAACCCCAACCTAAAGAACCGGAATCTTCAATTCTATCCATTAAACTACGGGAGCATCCTAATCTACAAATGAGAATTACTCATTGCCTGCGAGTCTCTTGTATGTGTT
>JAAZMM010000067.1 GCA_012798805.1 Bacteroidales bacterium | reverse complement strand
ACCTTTTGAATGCCATTCAAACGCTCTACCAACTGAGCTAATACCCCATTGGAGCTGCAAAATTAAGCAAAACTAATTGAAAAACAACTATTTTTTTTACAGCCTTCATAAAAAAATGGTACCTTCGTTGTTTCATTGAGATTATTTTGATCAAAAAATGTCAGAAGAACACAAAAATAAATATAAATATCTGTGCGAAGATTCTCCGGAGGTAATTAATGGAAAAGGTTGCAATATCATTCCCGAACCGAAGAGTGAACCAATTTGGAAGGCCTATTTGGCCAAATTTAAAGATCCTATTATCATCATACTGCTGGTAGCTCTCGGGCTCTCACTCGGCATCTCCATATACGAGATGCTGGTAATGGGAAAATCGGCATCCTGCCTGATTGAGCCCCTCGGAGTTCTAATCGCCATCCTGCTCGCCACCGGTATAGCTTTCCTTTTTGAATACAATGCCGAGAAGGAGTTCAAGATTCTAAATAAGGCCAAGGACGAGCGGCAGGTCAAGGTACTCAGATGGCGCAACGAAAAAGAGGCTGCTGAAGGCCTAAGGCCGCAGGTATATGAGATTCACAGAAGTGATGTTTGTGTTGGGGAGATTGTTAAGCTGGAGAGTGGGGATGAGGTCCCTGCGGACGGAATCCTTTTGGAGGCACTCACTCTGAGCGTTGATGAGTCCAATTTCACCGGGGAGCCTTTCACCAGGAAGTATGTGGAAATTGATCCCACCAGGCCGGAAAGTACCTATCCGCAAAATTTCCTCCTCAGAAGCACCACTATTATTGAGGGTACCGCGCTCTACAAGGTTACTGCAGTGGGAGAAGAGACCGAAGAAGGCAAAGGGGCAAGAATTCTTCAGGAGGAGAGTACTGTAGAAACTCCTCTCAACCAACAGCTCAACCGTCTCGCCAAAGGAATTACCAAAGTTAGCTATATCATCGCCACGCTGGTAGTCATTGGACGACTGCTACTCTTTTTCCTCAAAGCAGATACCGGGGAACGTGAATTGCTGGACGTTATACATGTGATCGTAAACTCAATAATGCTTGCAGTCACTCTATTGGTTGTATCAATACCGGAGGGACTCCCGATGAGTGTTACCATCTCCCTTGCGATGAGTATGCGCAAAATGCTAAAGGAGAAAAATCTCGTACGAAAGCTCCATGCTTGCGAGACTATGGGAGCTACGACTGTAATTTGTACCGATAAGACCGGAACCCTTACCTACAACAAAATGAGTGTAGTGGAGCAGGAATTTGCCGACATAGATATGGACTTTGTAGCGCAAAGTATCTCGATCAACTCCACGGCAGAGCTCTCTGAGGTAGAATCAGGCAAGCTCCGCGCCCTCGGTAACCCAACCGAAGGTGCTCTGCTACTCTGGCTCCATGAACTTGGGTATGACTACCGTACACTTCGTGATAGTCTGCTCATCACCTCGAGGGAACCTTTTTCTACGGAGACAAAAAATATGATTACGGTGGCAAAAGATGAGGAGAGTGAAAAGAGTGTGCGACACATCAAAGGTGCGCCGGAGCTCGTACTGGCGATGTCGGATAGGATATCCGGCAACCGCACAAAAGAGGAAATTATTTCTCATCTTGAGAGTTATCAGGCAAGAGGAATGCGTACACTCGCATTCGCATACCAAGAGATGGATTCTGATGGAGAATCTCCCGTCATTTTCACCGGTATAGTCGGTATAGCCGATCCGGTGCGGGACGATGTGCGGGAAGCTATAGATATCTGTAAAAATCATGCAGGTGTAAGGGTAATAATGGTTACCGGAGATGTAGCCCTGACGGCAAATGAGATCTCACGACAAACGGGAATAATGGATGCCAATGAACCGATGCAGACTCTTACCGGAGCAGAATTTGCCCTTATGAGTGATGAAGAGATCAAAACTAATGTCATACCCGGACTCAAGGTGCTCTCCAGAGCGCGTCCCGAAGACAAAGCACGCCTTGTGACTTTACTTCAGGAGATGGGCGAAGTGGTGGCAGTAACAGGCGATGGTACAAATGATGCTCCGGCTCTTAAAAAGGCTCAGGTAGGACTCTCAATGGGTGACGGCACTTCCAGGGCCAAGGAAGCAAGCGATATCACCATCATCGACAACTCATTTTCCAGCATCAATAAAGGAATACTTTGGGGACGATCGCTCTATTTAAACATAAAGCGCTTCATTCTCTTCCAGATGACCATCAATGTCTGCGCCTGCCTGATTGTGCTGCTTGGAGCCTTCCTGGGGCTGGATTCGCCTCTGACGGTGACTCAGATGCTTTGGGTAAATCTTATAATGGATACCTTCGCTGCAATGGCTCTCTCCTCTATTCCCCCCGATCGTAAAGTAATGAACGCTCCCCCGAGAAAGAGCAACAGTCATATTATAGATCGCAAAATGGCCATTCGAATCATCACCGGAGGTGTGATTTTCTTTATAATAATGGCAATGATCTGGCAACTGCTCGGGCATAGAGGTATTACATCGGTTAGAGATTTACTTAACCTGGAAACTCTTAAGGAGCTCTTTACAGGACTCTTACAGTCCCGCACGCACCATCTTTCAGGATTTGAAATGGGCGTTTTCTTCTCTATATTCGTAATGTTGCAGTTCTGGAACCTATTCAATGCAAGATATTTCCGCACCAAAGGAAGTGCCCTGCAGGATCTTTTGGATTTGTTTTTTAATCGCAAACGGTTCAGGGAATCGGCTTCTGTTACGCTGCTGTTGGTTGCCGGCATTATTCTGCTTGGGCAATACATTATAACAAATTTTGCCGGAGCCTTTTTCGATGTAGCTCCACTCTCCTGGAGTGACTGGGGGCTTATATTGCTTTGTACATCACCGGTGCTGATTATCCCCGATATCTGGAGGTTTGTGAGAAATCTTTTTTCCGCGCAGCGGGAAAAGGAACAAGCAACGGTTTAATAGAGAATGAGAAACAAAATTGTCTTCAAGTGAGAAGGTTCAGTCAAAGGCGACAAATTGTTAAAAACCAATAAAAAGACTAAATTAAACCAAAAGAGATTTTATAAAATGAAATACAACGAAACGATAACCGGAGTGCTGGATTTCCTCGAAAATGCAGGAATAGAGTATAAAATCTACACCCATCCACCACTTCCCACAATAGAGATGGCGATGGAATATTGGAAGGAGATAGATTCCACCCATTGCAAAAATCTTTTTTTCCGCAATCACAAGGGCAATCGGCACTATCTGGTGATATTCGAATGTCACAAAAATCTCGACATTGCCAGGCTGGAAAAGGCATTGAAGCAGGGGAAACTCTCATTTGCCTCACCCGAAAGGATGGAGCGTTGCCTCGGGCTAAAACCCGGCTCAGTCTCCCTATTTGGGCTTATAAACGATATGGGACTCGAAAACCGTACGGATGTCAATCCAAAAGAACTCTTTCCCAATGGTCACCGTGTCAAGCTCTATCTTGACAAAGACCTTCAGCAGAGCGAACTGATAAGCTTCCACCCCTGCGACAATACTGCCAGCGTAACCATCTCACAGGCGGATTTTCGCCGCTTCCTCGAGCTTTGGGGCGGTGAAGTGGAATGGATCGAGGTAAAAGAAGACCTAGAGTAGAGCAACTATCTTCTCAAGCCAGAACACATCCGTTTGGTCGAAGGCCGACAACTCTTTACTATCTATATCGAGAACTCCGACTACAGCATCATCTTCAAACATCGGAACGACTATTTCGCTTCTGGATAGTGTACTGCAGGCGATGTGGCCAGGGAACTGCTCCACATCGGGAACTACAATAGTTTCACCCATTTTCCATGCTGTACCGCAAACTCCGCACCCAAATGGAATCCTTGTGCAGGCTACCGGACCCTGGAAAGGACCCAGCACGAGACTCTCCCCATCCACACGATAAAAACCGGTCCACCACCATCCGAAAGTCTCATGAAGCAAAGCTGCAACATTAGCCATATTGGCAATCGGATCACTCTCCTTTGAGACCATCGCCTTTACCTGCCGGTATACGAGTTGATATTTTTCTTTCATAATTCAAAGATAACAACTAATTGATTATCGGAAATATTTTGGGATATTTCTTACATTTGTTTTATGAAAAGAAATCTTCAAGCAATATGGTTTGCCGGAGGCTGTTTCTGGGGTCTTCAGAAATTTTTCAACCTTATCCATGGTGTAACCGATACTGAAGTTGGATATATCAATGGAAACACTCCAAATCCGACATACGAGGAGGTCTATACCGATACTACCGGATATATGGAGTGCGTCAAAGTACTCTATGATACAGATATACTTGACCTGGAGGATCTCATAAGATTTTTCTTCAAAGCTATTGACCCAACACGTGAAGATGGCCAGGCCGGAGATATTGGCACAAGATATAAAAGTGGCATCTTCTACCATCCGGGCTACACTTCAGATGCTGCCATTGCTCAAAAGGTCCACGAAGATGTTAGCAAAGAGTACTCAGTGACACTACATGTCGAAATCGGTCCCGTGGAAAGTTATTATCCTGCTGAAGAGTACCATCAGAACTACCTTGACAAAAATCCCGGCGGCTACTGTCACATCTCACCTCAACTTTACGAATTCGCAAAGAAGGCAAATAGAAAATAAATGCCTGATGCAATTCACCAGGCATTCATTTGTTATAAGTTCGGTATATTGGGTCTCTTTCCTAACTTATTTTAGGTATTCCTGAGCGAGGGCAACCCACAGAGAAGCCCCTATGGGCAATATATCTGTATCAAATATATATTTGGGGTGATGTACCATATAGGTATCTCCATTACCAATCATCACATAGCTGCCAGGCTTCTTTTGTAGCATAAAAGCAAAGTCTTCGCTACTCATCAGCGGCTTGCAAGGATAGACGACACTTTCGTCACCAAAATATTTCCTGGCTACATCAGCGGCAAATTTTGTCTCTTCCGGGCTATTTATCAATACTGCTCCCGGCTGTCCTTCCCGGATCTCATAGGTACAACCATAACATTCTGCCTGAGCAGCTGTTATCTTTCGGATCCTATCGAGTACTTTTACACGGGTTTCGGCTTGCATATTTCTCATAGAGAGTCGGAGAATGGCACTATTGGCGATGACATTGCCCTCATTTCCCGCAAGGAAAGCACCTATGGTCACCACACTATTATCCCATGGGGAAACATTACGGGAAACAATGGTCTGGAGGGCCATAACGAGCGAAGATCCGGCCACTACAGGGTCTATACTTAACTCAGGCATCGAGCCATGAGACCCTTTACCGGTAAGTTCAATTTCCCAATTGTCCACCGCAGACATAGTCTCTCCGTCATGGAAATGGAAGACTCCTTTTGCAAGACCGGGGATATTGTGCATAGCATAGAGACGGTCTATCTGAAATTTTTCAAACAATCCATCTTCTATCATAGCAGGACCGCCCTTCATATTCTCCTCTGAAGGCTGGAAAATGAAATGTAACGTACCATTAAAGCTGCGTGTATCCGCAAGATACTTGGCTGCCCCTAATGCCATCGCGGAGTGTCCATCATGTCCACAGAGGTGAGATACCCCATCATATCGACTCTTATAGGAGAGATTATTGTCTTCCTGAAGACGGATCGCATCCATATCTGCACGGAAGCCGATGCTCTTCTTTCCATTACCATTTTGCAGACGTCCAACCACACCATAGATACCATCCTTGCCAATCTTTTCGTGTACCTCATAGCCCATCTGGGCCAGTTCTTTGGCTATGTATCGTGCAGTTTCATGCTCTTTAGTGGAAACTTCGGGATGAGAGTGAATATATTCCATCCATCGTTTCATCTCGGAGTGCAATGCAGCTACTCCCTCTATTGGTTTTGCGCTCATATTACTATGCCTCCTTTGTTTTACCTGAAACGGTAAATCTGATTACAAGGATAGCGATGACAATCATAATAAAGTTGAAGAGCAGTGCTATCATGGCACCTTGCCTGAAATCAAGATTGTCCTGGCGTCCTATGAATATCGTGTCCAAAGCGGTGAATGCTCTGCCGTTGATGACGATACCGGAGTAAATGGCGGTGGAGATAGCGATACCAAACCCATTGCCGAGGGAAGAAGCCATCTTATATATACCTGAACCTGCTGCCGTCTGACTTAACGGGAGGTTGGAGAGAGCCGCATCGGTGGAAGGAGTTGCATAGAAAGCAAGACCAAGGCCGAAGAAAATATAACCTATCGCCATCAATACCATATAGGTACTCGTCATAATATTAGTCGGCAGCATACATGCTATTGAGAGAAGCAGGATTAGACAGCCCCAGATCATCGGTTTACGTGGACCGTACTTACGCAACAGCCGCTCACCTACCCTGATGAAGAGCAAAATCACAACTCCGTATCCTATCGTAAGGAGACCTGTGGTATCAGCACTGATACCCCCACCTTGCTGCATCAGCATAAGGGTAACAATGAGTACTCCTGAGGTACTATTGAGTATAAGATTGGAGATTGTAGCGCCTGTAAAAGTCTTATTCTTGAAAAGACGAAAGTCGATAAATGGACCCTCTTTTTTCTTTAGCTCAAAAATAATGAATAGAATCAGGAACACAATTGAGAGACCGGCCAAAATCAGTGACTTCTTGCTCCCCCATCCCCACTCCGAACCTTTGCTTACAAAGAGCTGTAATGTGACGATAAAGAACATAAAAAGCAGCATTCCTATATAGTCAAGCTGAGTTTTGCCCTTTTGCTCCGCTTTGCTTTCGGGAAGATCACGGATAAGAAATAGACCAAGAATTGAGAGCACACAGGATACGATAAATATCCATCTCCATCCAAGATTATCCGCCATTGCTCCACCGACAAGGGCAGCAAAGCTGGTGCCACCCCAGGTTCCCATACTCCACAAACTTATGGCTCTCTGCCTTCCCTTCTCGTCCCAATACTCTCTGAGCAGAGCAAGCGTTGAAGGCATAATACATGCAGCAGAGAGTCCTTGCAAAATACGACCGGTAAGTAGTACCGGCAGTGTAAGACCACTCTTATTCGGAGTAGCTGCCACCAATGCCGCTCCAACGATAGCAAATATGAAACCCAGACGGGTAATCTTGACCCTACCTATTTTGTCAGCCAGACCTCCGAAAATAACTACGGTCATACCTGAGAAAAGAGCAGTGATTGATACCGCAAGGTTAAGAGAAGAATTCGGAAGACCGAGATCCTGGTTCATGACCACATTGACATTGAGCATGGTCATACCGAAGAGCCAGAAAGAGAGCAGACCGAGAATAAATCCAAACAGGACTCTGTCATTCCCTTTGTAGGCTATTGCCTTTGAAGTATTAGATTGAGATGCCATAATTTGAAAAATTAGTTACTAGGTTTAGATTAGAGAATAAAGTAAAGTATTGTATTAATCAAATAAGATTTTCTGCTGATTGTTTATAAAAGTTCTAATGCAATTGAATACAAAGTTAAACTTTTGAGGGATTTAGCAGCAAAAGAACAGAAAAAATTTCACAAACAAAATATAAATTCCTTGAGTTTCAAGTGTTTACAAATGAGCACACAATGCCTTTTCAGAACCGGATAAAGCACTCTTTGAGATGCGGCAGTTTAACGAATATCACCTCTTATTATTCTGATTACTTGAAAGTTAACTTAAAAACCGTGCCCGTGCTGTCGCTTTTAGTGAGATTGAGACTGCCATTATGCAACCTCATAATCTGGTTCGAAAGACTTAGGCCGATGCCAGTTCCCTCTTGTTTTGTGGTGAAAAATGGAACAAAGAGCTCTTCCTGGCTCTCTTTACTTATAGGGGTGCCATTGTTGTGAACCTCTATAATTATTTGTTCGGCCAGATTGATCTCTGCGCTAATTTTGATCTTCGTAGCCTCAGCCTCAAGAGCATTCTTTACGATGTTTATGAGGATCTGAATAATCTGTCCCTCATCTGCATAAAGAATAATATCCTCCGATTTTTCCTCGAAAATAAGGGCTACACCTCTGTTTTGTGCCTGTTCTTGTGTCAGGGAAATAACTCTCTCTACGAGATCCCTGACTAAAACTGCTTTTTTGACAGGAGCGGCAATTCTGGTGAGAGTCCTGTAGGTATCGACAAATTTGATCAAGCCGCGCGAAGATTGCGCTATGGTCTCAAGCCCACTGCGGACCTGCTCCTCCACATTGTCAAATTGCTGAAGAGCTTCACTTAAAGAGGCTATAGGTGTCACTGTGTTCATTATTTCGTGAGTCAGCACTCTGATAAGCTTTGCCCAGGATTCCTGTTCGCTCTCGGAAATATTGCTTGTAATATCATTGAAGGCGACTACCTCTACCTCTTTTTTGCCTATGGTGGCTTTCGATGAGGTTAGGGCAATGGTTACTTTTCCGGATTCATTGTAAAAATTTGCTCTCTGCTCCAAACCGGTGTCCACTATAGTTTCAAAAGCCTCATACAAGGATTCGCTGACAGTTTTAAGCTGTTTAATATTGCCGAGAGTAGCAACACCCAGCAATTCAAGTGCTGTTTGGTTGGAATAATTGACTCTGCCATTTTGTTCGATTACTACAACACCCGTTTTAACATGATCGAGCATAAGACCGTAATACTTCTCCTGAGCACTGATTTCTTTTCTCTCCTGGTCGAAAAGATTGCGCAAACGATTTAGACTTGCATTAAACCTTTTGGCAAAAACACCTTTCTCGCCAAAACGAAAATTATATTCTTTGTCCTCGAGAGCATCCAGCATATAACTGACCTTTCTTCGCATCCTGCGTGAAGTCAGGTAAGAAGTGATAATCACCGTTATGACAATTACACCAAGAATCAACAATATGACTTGCCAGGTCGTCATATATTATATTTTTTCAGTTTGGCATAGAGTGTCGGCCTGCTTATACCGAGGGATTTGGCAACCATGGATAAATTTCCGCCGAAACGGTCAATGGCCGCCATAATGGCTTTCTTTTCCGTCTCTTCGAGAGAATCTTCAGAGCCGATCTCTCTGCTCCCCGAATCGGATTGGATACTTTTCAGTTCTATCTCATTAGGAGTTAGAATAACTCCTTCGGAGAGAATCACAGACTTTTCGATACAATTCTGGAGCTCACGAATGTTCCCGCTCCAAGGATGAGATCGTAGAAGCTCCAGCGCAGCATCATCTATTCCTGAAACTTTCCTTCTGTATTTATTGGCAAATTTGCCAATAAATAGTTTGGCAAGTGGTTCAATTTCATCAATCCTTTCTCTTAAAGGAGGCAGATGCAGATGAATTGTATTTATACGATAGTAGAGGTCTTCCCTAAACTCTTCTCCCGCTACCATTTTTTCCAAATCCTTGTTTGTGGCGCAAATAAGACGGATATCGATAGGAATTTCCGTGGTGTCTCCCACTCTTACTACATTCCTGTTTTGGATAACTCTCAAAAGCTTGGCCTGAAGGTGAAGAGGAATATTCCCTATTTCATCCAAAAACAGGGTACCGCCGTCTGCAAGCTCAAATTTACCGACATGGTCTGCATGAGCATCAGTAAAGGCACCTTTCACATGGCCGAAAAGCTCACTTTCAAAAAGAGTCTCAGTCAGTGCACCCGCATCCACATTGACCATAGGTTGTGAGGCGCGGTCCGAGAGGCGATGAATCTCGCGGGCAAGCACATCTTTACCGGTACCATTTTCGCCGGTAATCAAAATAGTGGCATCTGTGTCAGCTATCTTATCTACTCTATTGCGTATCGCCTTCATTGCCTTACCGCTACCCCAAAACATCTGAGAATCTGCCTCTGACTCGGTAGGCTTCAGCTCTTTTTTATTAACCAAAGAGGCTTTGCGGAGGGTTTCTATCAGCTTCTCATTGTCCCAGGGCTTTACGATAAAATCAAATGCGCCCCTTTTCATCCCTTCCACGGCGAGTGCGATATCGGCGTAGGCAGTAAAGAGAACCACCTCTATCTCCTCATATTTTGATTTGATCTCAGAGAGCCAGAAAAGCCCCTCATTTCCGGTATTTATATCGGTGTGAAAGTTCATGTCGAGCAACACGACATCAGGGCTGAAGCTTGAAATCTTACTCATCAATTCTTTCGGAGAGGAGATAAGTTCCACCTCTGTAAAATGAATCGGTAAAAGTAGTTTCAAAGCGGCCCTGATGCCACTGTTGTCATCGACAACCAATATTTTTGCCTTGTTTTTTGCCATGGATTTCTCTAAATTATCAGGTCAAACAAGTCTGACCCCACAAATGTAGTGACTTCTTGGCAATTGGCATAATCCTATTCCGTCTTTATTGAGTCAACCGGATCTGCCGTAGCGGCCTTCCAGGT
>JAAZMM010000066.1 GCA_012798805.1 Bacteroidales bacterium | reverse complement strand
TTTACTCTTTCATCAATTCGTAGGTGATGTAATGTTCTCCGGTCATACCGATTGCTTCATAGACCTCTTGGGCGCGGGTATTGCGTTTATCTACGTAAAGACGAATCCCCTTGACATCGGACGTAGAGTCAACTATCATCCAAACATGCTCAAAAAGGGCGGTAAAGACTCCTCTTCGACGATATTCCGGCATTACATAGAGGGATTGTACCCACCATACCCAACCATTACGCCAGTCACTCCACTCATCTGTTATCATAAGACATCCCACTATGCCATTCACTCCCTCAAGCTCAGCCACAAAATAGGTAGCCTTCTGAGGATCATCCAAAACTGACTTGACACCTTGGGACACGATACGACGATCCAGCTCTGCACCTTCACTCTCCAAAGCCATCGCCATCTGGAAGTCTGTCAGCTTTTTACGGTCTCTGGGCCTTGCGACCCTAACTTTAATTATATCCATAAGAAATAGTTCGATTATTTACAAAAATACATATTTTTTATTTATCTTTGTATGTTGTAGTGATCTTATTTGAAAAACAATCAAACAAAATAATATAACGTAAATTATGAAGAAAAAAATCTTTTACATGCTGGCCGTAGCCGGCTTTACATTGCTTATGAGCGGTTGCACAAAAGTTTGCACCGTAACAGGCACAATTACCGATGAACTTGCTACCACCCCCGGAGCTGCCATCGTATTTACTGATATGCTCACCGAGCAGAAAGATACCGTACAAATTGTTGACGGTAAGTTTGAATATTCTTGCAATGCGGATGTAAACGGATGTCTTACAGTTGCTCTTGTAACTGAGGCCAAAATCAGGAACAAAAACAACATAACGTTTATTCCCGAGCCCGGTACGATTACTATTGATCTAAACGAACCGGCCACTGTTGAGGGTGGAAAACACAATAAGGCGCTTTTCCAATTTAGAGACCTCATGAAACTAAAATATGAAGTGCTGATGGCTGAGTTTGAAGTAGCACGCGAACTTCCTCAGGAAGAGGCTGCTGCAAAAACTAAAGAGCTTCAAGACAATTACCGCACAGAGGTACGTGAGCTATGTGAAAAAACCATCAAAGCTAGTCCCAACGGATACCTTGGGTTCTATGCTTTGTACAGCCTCATTAATCTCGGCGGTGATGTTTCTTATTCTGAACTCAAGGGTTATGTAGAAAAGATGGGCGATTTTACTAAAAATAACCCTCTTATAAAAAGACAACTTGCAGCAGGCGAGGCTGAAGAAAATACCGCAGAGGGAAAAATGTTTGTGGACTTCGAAGGTAAAACCCCTGCAGGAGAGCCTGTAAAGCTTTCAGATTATGTTGGTAAAGGCCAATATGTGCTCGTGGACTTCTGGGCATCCTGGTGCGGTCCCTGCAAAAGGGAGATCGAAAACACTCTTTTAAGTGTTTATGACACATACACTCCGAAGGGACTCGTAGTTCTTGGGGTAGCTGTATGGGAGCGCAACGGAGACAACTCCGCGAGTGTAGCTACAATGGAAGAGCTTGGAATGAAATGGGATCAGATCTTTATGGGTGATGACAAGACCCCTACCGATCTCTATGGTATCTCAGGTATTCCTCAAATTATCCTCTTTGCCCCCGACGGTACTATCGTTAAACGCAACCTTCGCGGTGAAGAACTCATAGCAGCTGTAGAAGAAGCTCTAACACCTGCTGAAGAGGTTACCGAGTAATCTCCCGTACAGCGCTATCAAGCTGCTCCATTGCACGTGACAACACTGCACGCGGGCAGCCTACATTAAGACGCATATAACCTGAGCCCTCCTTGCCGAACGCCTCACCGTCGTTCAACGCAAGGCGGGCTTTGTTTATGAAGAGATCTTTGAGTGCTTCCTGATCAAATCCTAGCTCACGACAATCCAGCCAAATTAGGAAAGAGGCTTGCGGACGCACTGCACGAATGCCAGGGATGTTTTTTGAGAGAAATTCCTCTACAAAGCGCACATTGCCCTCCACATAGTCAAGCATCTGCCTGCGCCACTCTCCTCCCTTTGTAAAGGCCGCCTCAGTAGCCACAGCAGCTATAAAGGTAGGCGAAGCAAGATGATTGGCATTCAGCCAGCCATAGAAAGGCTCGCGGAGCTCCCGATTATGCACAACACAGTAGGAACTTACCAGACCCGCTATATTGAAAGTCTTGGTAGGAGCGGCAAAAGTTATTGATATGTTTCGCGCCTCCTCCGATGCCATTGGGAATGGAGTATGAACATTGTCAAATAGCGCCATGTCTGCATGGATCTCATCTGAGATCACTATGACTCCATATTTGGAACAGATATGTGCCAACCCGGCAAGAACCTCAGAGGACCACACAATACCTGCGGGATTATGCGGATTGCAAAGTATCAAAATTTTTGGAGAGGAAGTTCTGCATATCTCTTCAAGCCCCTCCAGATCCATTTCATACCCTTCTTCGGTACGGATGAGAGGATTCAAGAGGAGTTTCCTCCCCGTATCATTCGGAACGTGGATAAAGGGCATATAAACCGGAGGCTGAATGATCACTCCATCACCGGGTAAAGTAAAGCACTGCAACACATAAGCAATACCTTTGACAATGCCGGGAATGAAGCTTAGCTCCTCACGGGAAATCTCCCATCCATGTAATTCCTTGACCCAATTGATTATGGATTCCCAATAACTATCAGGTGCTAAAGAATATCCATATACTTCATGCTTAAAGCGCTCTTTGAGAGCCTCCACAATGCAGTCGGGAGTCTTGAAGTCCATATCGGCGACCCACAGAGGAATAAGGTCATCTCTGCCATAGAGTTTTGTTAGAAGATCTGTCTTATAAGCGTTTGTGCCACGCCTATCAATTATTTCGTCAAAAATCATATTCATACTGCAAATATAATCATAAAAAAGGCAGTTTCATTTGGTTATTTAAGTAAAGTGAGTTATTTTTGCATCCCCAATCAGGGATCGGGAAGTGGCGCAGTTGGTTAGCGCACCACGTTAGGGACGTGGGGGTCGTCCGTTCGAGTCGGATCTTCCCGACAAAAAGAAAAAGAGAGAGTGAATATCACCCTCTCTTTTTTGTTTGTAAATAAAAACAATTCTCAATATGAAAACAAAAGCCCCGACAACTGATGCTGTCGGGGCCTCTTAAGTTGGCGGCTACCTACTCTCCCACTTGGTGTAGCAGTACCATCGGCGTTGGTGAGCTTAACTTCTCTGTTCGGAATGGGAAGAGGTGGATCCTCACCGCTCTAACCACCTTAATATTTTCTGACT
>JAAZMM010000012.1 GCA_012798805.1 Bacteroidales bacterium | reverse complement strand
TCTCAAGGTAGTTGAGTGCGCGCACATCATCAAGTCCGCCCGTGTGATCTTTATGCTGGTGTGTAAGGAGAATTGCATCCAAATGCGTAATATTTTCCCGAAGCATCTGTTGTCTGAAGTCCGGTCCTGCATCTATTAGAATGTAAACACCTTTATATACTACGAGAGCTGACGACCTGAGCCTTTTATCTCTGGAGTCGGGTGAAGAGCAAACCTTACAGTTGCACCCTATCATCGGCACACCCTGTGACGTTCCCGTACCCAAAAATGTAATCGTGTTGCTCATTTCTTAGCAGCAATTTGATCCCGATAATCTGCCGGTGATTGTCCTGTTGTTTTCTTAAAGTATAGATAGAAGTTACTTTTTGTGATAAATCCTACCTCTTGGGCTATTTGGTTGAGGGAGCTTTCAGGATGGTCGGCGATAAGCTCTTGTGCCTTTTTGATACGCAACTCATTACGCCAGGTGCGAAAATCACACGGCATGTGGTTATGAAAATAGTTGCGGAAAAAGGGCAGGTCGGTCTCCAATAACCTTGCCACCTCTTCGGTACTTATATCTCCTTTTTTATATCCTTCATCCAAAACCCATTGTTTTAGTGAATTTTCCAACTTCTTCTCCTTAACAGGATCACTTTCAATAATTATTTCAGGTGTAAGATGCTCAGGTTCATAAGCTGTTGCGGCGATGTAAAAATCGGACCTGGCTAGAAAATTAATGAATCTGATCGCAAACCAACTATAAAAAAGAATATATGTCACCACGAAGCAAACATATATCCGAAAAGGGAAATAAGCAGATCCGGAGGCAATAATACCTAGTGAAAGTGCAGCGAAAAAACTGATTTTCACCCATTTGAGTCGTCCCTGCTCATCCTCGTCATAATATTCCTCCAGTCGCCTGAGACTCACTTGATATTTCTTTATGAAATATCGGGTATAAATAAACAGCAAGCAGAAATAAGCCGCCACACCTATGTGAATAACCCATTTATAGTTCTGTACATTAAATGCAGCTACTAAATAGAGTATTATTGCCCCAAGCACTACCGCCAAATGCAATAATATTTGATTTCGGGTTATGAGAGCAGGTTGGAGGATGGTCAAAAAGGTAATGGCAAAAAACATCGATTGAATAGCAGATCCGGGAGGAGTAAATATTTCCACCCACATAAGATTGAATCCTCCATCAAAAAAGTACTCAATTATGGCCGGCAGAGCCAACATAAAGTAGGAAAGTGCAAGGAGTCCTCTGGCAAGACGCAAGTTAAATGTCTTGTCCTCACTTCTAATACGGAAGCTGAGCAGTACGATGCCTAATACGCAGAGTACAACAATCTGAATGAAAGTCACAGCACTATATACATCAGTCTGCATAAATAATCTTCATTAAACTCTATCAATTCTATAATTAGAATGATGACAGACCGCTCCTCCTACCGGTCATCAATATCTTTAATTAAGCAAATCTAATAAATATTTTTATGACGGCAATGTGCATTAATTGAAAGATGTTGGATTTATTTCAAGTGATTCCAATTATCCATTTTTGGTGGTCTATTTTAAATTGACACGAAATAGACCACCAATACTCTTTCATTCTAAATAAAAGAGGTTTTAAGTTTCAAAAGTTTGAATTACCTTTGTCGGTCGGAATATTCTTTAAAACCAACAATAAAAACATAACATGAGAAAAATTTTCGCAATCATCACTCTCGTGTCGATGATCTTCATTGCCGGTTGTGTCGATGTGGATGAATTATGGAACGAGATTGATTCCCTAAAAAGGGAAAACAAAGAACAAGCCGATGAGCTTGGTAAGTACAAAGAGAGGCTCAAGAGAGTCGAGGATCTGGCTAGTCTGGCCAACTCTGACATTGTCGCCATTAAGGCAATGATAGAGGCATTGAATAATAAAGTAAGCGTTGTTTCTTTCAAGGAACTGGCTGACAAGAGCGGCTTCCTGCTTACTATGAGTGACGGCAGCACTATTACTCTTAAACATGGTCCTAAAGGCGACAAAGGTAACAGAGTTGCTATCGGAACAAAAAAGTTTGGCACCCGTCTTTACTGGACCCTGGATGGAGAGTTCCTTCTCGACGAAGCCGGTGACAAAATCCCCGTAACCGGTGATAAGGGTGACAGAGGTGCTCAAGGTGCAAGAGGTCCAAAAGGTGCTACGGGTAATACCCCTATTGTACGCGTAAATACCGATGGTTATTGGGAAATGAGTTTCGACTCCGGTACTACCTGGACTGGTGTTAGGGATACTAACGGAAGACCGGTAAGTGCTGTCGGACCACAAGGAGAAGCGGGTCAGGATGGAGTAATCCCCGGCTTGAGCATTCAAGAGACTCAGCAGGCTGTCATAATCAGGCTGAATGGCGACGAGTTTGTCATCCCTAAAGGTGGTGTGCCTTCTCATTTTGATCTTAATCTGCTTATCGGCCAATGGGATTTGTTGAAACATCAGTATTTTGATTCAGCAGCTGACGACTGGGGTGCCTGGGAAGAACCGAATGATGCTGATTTTCCGTGCGGATACCATTTTATGGATGACTCCAATGGAGCCTACCCTTATTGGGGGGAAAATATGCCCATCTATTTCCCTTTTGATTATACGGTGATCGGAGACAAGTTGTTCATAAGCGAACTTGCATATTTTCATGATAATAATAGTGGACAATGGGAATCGATAATGACCAAATCCCAGGGTTACTATCTGGATACTCTTACAATAATCCAATTAGATCAAGACAATTTGATTTTGGAGTATATTGATCCCGATAATGGAAGGTTCCGTGAACATTTTACCCGCGGCATTGTTCCAAACCCGCTTAGCTTTGTTACGGAGTATAACCTGGCTCCGGATTATTCCGATGATTTTTTTGTGGACGATTTGACTTACAATAACATAAGTGGATATTATAATTACTATGATGCTGCAGAGTTTAGATCAGGTACAAGCGACTTCGTTGCTAGTCAGGATGGAGAAGTGACATTTTACTATTTGCCAAGAATAGAGGAGTGGCAATCCATTGTGCCCAATAACACAGATTATGTTTCATTTATTCCCTATATATCGCAAAATAGTTTTGTGGTGCCGGAGACAGTAATGGTGCAAGGTAATATGATCACAATGACCAGCGACTTCATTACTGAAACTGTTATGGTACCGAGTGATATGGCTTCCACTCTTACCCGTGCGCCAAGTGAGAATGACGAAGTTCGTGGTGTTACTTATGCACTTCGCTACAAGGGTACCAGTATGGTATCTGCATGGAAGTATGAGTATGTTAGGGGTGAAATTAATCCCATGACTCAAACAAGAGACTGTTTTATGAAGGTTACTTCACGTAGCCTTTTCGGTAAAAAGAAATTGTCTGTGCGTGAGATTTCAGACGAGGACTACTGGATGGAAGCCAATGAAGAGGATGTTGTTCGCTATTTCCCAGCATGTGGTTATGTTGACGACGGCATGCCACTCTTGAAGGGTGCCGTCCCGGAAACGATGATGGGTATTTTTGGTAATTACTTATCCTCAACGCCGGTTGGTAGCAATCTGGTGGCTCTTATGCATTTTGATCCTGGTCAGGCGCATTCCAACTATCTTGATAATCCCCGTAATGGCTATTCGGTACGCCTGTTTACTACAGGAATAAAGTTGAGTGTCCAAGGTGGTTTTTAGTTGAGCAATATAAAATAATAATATAGTATGAAGAAATTTTTCGCAATCATAACTCTCATATCCATGATTATCTTTGTCGGCTGTGTTGACGTGGATGAATTATGGAATGAGATTGATTCCCTGAAAAAGGAAAACCAAGAACAAGCTGATGAACTTGGTAAGTACAAAGAGAGGCTTAAAATAGTTGAAGACCTTACAAGCCTCGCAAACTCAGACATTGCTGCGATCAAGGCAATAGTCGATGCACTAAACAAGAATGTGAGCATTGTCTCCTACAAGGAATTGGCAGACAAAAGCGGCTACCAGCTCACTATGAGTGATGGGAGCACCATTACCCTCAGACACGGGCTTAAAGGCGACAAAGGTGACAGAGTCGTTATCGGCTCCAAAGCTTTTGGTAAAGAGAATCGTCTTTACTGGACCCTTGATGGTGAGTTTCTTCTTGATGCAGACGGCAACAAAATACCTGTAACCGGCGATAAAGGAGCAAGAGGCGATAGTGGATCCAGGGGCCCAACCGGTTTTACAGGAATAAGCCCTATTTTACGCGTAAATGAAAATGGTAATTGGGAAGTTAGTTACGACTATGGTAAAGGCTGGCAGGAGGTTAAGGATAAGAGTGGAAATCCCGTAAGTGCTCTCGGATCCCAGGGCGAGTCGGGCGAGGATGGAGCAGCTCCAAGTTTGAGTATTACAGAGACCCCTCAGACTGTGACTATTACACTTAATGGTGATGAGTATGTCATACCTAAAGGTAATGCCATTTCTCAGATTGATCCATCGTTACTTATCGGCCAGTGGAATGTATTGAAATATCAGGATTACTCTGACGAGAATGGTCAATGGGGTGATTGGGAAGAGATAGAGGCTATCTTTAATGCCGGCTATCATTTTATGGATGATTCTAATGGCTCATATCCCTATTTTACCAATTTTGGTCTTCCGATGAATCATGCTTTTGACTACGTTGTAACAGGCGATAAGTTGCTTATAAGTGAACTTGAATGGAACCATGGTGCAGTAGGTAAAGCTGTAATGACTAAGTCTCCGGGCTACTATCTGGATACTCTTACAATAATCCAATTAGATGATGAGAATCTTATCCTGGAGTACAATTCGAAGTATGGAAGATTCCGTGAACATTTAACCCGCGGCGTTGTTCCCAATCCACTCAGCTTTGTTGCTGAGTATAATATTGCCGGACAAGGGCACTATTTCGTTGATGATCTGACTTACAATCACATAAGTGATTATTATAATTACTATATTGGTGTAATGGAATATAAGTCAGGACACATGATCCCTGATGGTGCCGGTGGTGCATATTGTTACTACTTGCCCCGAATTGAGGAGTGGCAATCCATTGTGCCGGGCAATAAGGATTA
>JAAZMM010000065.1 GCA_012798805.1 Bacteroidales bacterium | reverse complement strand
TAGGGTTCAAGAAGGATATTTTCCGGAAGAATATCGGGAAGTTGCTCCCTGACAAGATCGCCATACTGCTCTGCAGTGACGATGATAATGTTTTCAGCGGGAACAATCTTCACAAATCTGTCGTAGGTCATCTGGATAAATGTACGACCAAGTCCGAGAATATCAAGAAATTGTTTAGGTCTGGGATTTCTGCTCATCGGCCAAAAACGGCTTCCTGAACCGCCGGCCATAATAATACAATAGTGATTCTTATTCATAACGAGAGAAAAAACTAATAAAACATAGGAAAAAACGCCGCCGGGATAAACTCCAAATCGATCTTACCATCCTGGTGAAACATTATGGACACGATGTCAAAACGCACCTCTTTTGTAATGTTCCTCGATCTGATATATCTCCTCGCCGCTCTTACAAGAAAGCGCTGTTTGAGCCAATCTACCTGCTCGAACGGGGCAATCGGAGAGGGAGCTTTCAACGATTTCACCTCCACTATGTGGAGAAAATCCGGGCTCTCCATTATCAAATCTATCTCTTTGTGTTCCGACCTCCAATTTCGCTCCCTGAGCTCCATTCCCTCTTTTTGAAGCCATTCAAGAGCTATATTTTCGGCCAACCTTCCCTGCGTAATCCTTCCGTTCATAATATACAAATGTAGCAATTTATTCGGACAATACGGCATGGCCATTCAAAAACATAGAAGGGTGACCGCGATTGCGATCACCCTTCTGTTCTATCCTAAAAAAGGAGAAACTTCAGCTCCTTCTATTCGGCATAGGTAATCTCGATTTTGTCGAGATATACCGCATATTGGGAAGTATTTTTCAAAGTGAAAAATTTGTAGTCTCCTCCTGAAAGGTCGTAGGTCGAACTGTTCTCGTCAGAAGTCGCTGTAATCACAGTCTCGGCAGGCCTCGCTTCCGCTCCTGCATAAAGCACAAGGTTAGTCGGATACCAGGATTTGCCGGATGCACACGTAACCTTGATGCTCTTAATCTTCTTTGTGCCTGTAATATTGGCGAGAGTTCCACCGTCTCTGTCACGAGTGCTGCTAAACTGCATGCCACTACCATAGTTGGCCACATTCACGATCTCAAATTTTTGACCTGAAAGGGTAACCTCAGTAGCACCCTCCGGATACTTGTCAGGAAGACCTTCAACTGTCAGGGTAAGAAGATTGCCTACCTCCTCTCCGCCTTCACTGCCCTCAACATGCGAGATATAGTAACCATTAGCTACCTGATCTTTCTGATCTTCAACCCTTGCGTTGGCATAATGACCACGCTGACCGATCATTGTTAAGACATCACCTACTTTGAGACCAAGTGATGCGAATGACTTGTCATTTCTGGCTACGCCACTTACGGTAAGACCATATACATATACGGTACCGCTCTCATCCTGGAGATAGAAGTTGCCATAGGTCTCATTTACAATCTCGGTAATTTTACCGGTGATCTTGTAGTAAGGAGACTCAAGTGCTTTGGAAGCAACCTCCTTGGAGAGGAAGTCTGCAATTGAAGCTACTTCGGTATGAGTTGTATGGCTCACATGGTAAGCCGGACCTCCAACCTGCGGAGTGCCCTTGTAAGCAGCTCTTGTTCCGATGAGGGTAACAACATCACCTTCCTGGATTCCAAGAGTAGGGAATGATTTGTCATTCTTTGCAACCTGGGTTGCAGTTAAGCCGTAAACATATACTTTACCTGTTGCATCCACGAGGTCAAAGTTGCCATAAGCGCTGGCAGCAAGGTTGGTAACCTTTCCTGTGAGACGGTAAAGTGCAGTCGGTGATTCCTCCTGTGCGAGGAAGTCGCTGATGGACATCTCGAGGATAGAACCTTCCTGAGTTACCGTAGTCTCGGCAGTATTTACCTGACCTTTGGATGTGGTAGTAAATACAAGAGTCGTCATTCTTGCACCGCCTTCATTGGCAGCTGCATTGAATCTAACAACGGCATTATTGCCATTGAGGAGAATGGCCTCAACTGTGAGCCATGACTTAGCGTTGTCGGGGATTGAGATTGAGAGACCATCACCTTTACAGGTAAGTTCTACCTCAAACACTTCGCCTTCTTTAACTACCTCAACGGGGTCAGACTCAACTTTGATAAGGGATTTGGTAACCTTAAGAACTTTTACGTCAACAAGTTCGATAATGTTGTTGTAAACAACTTTGGGTCCTTCTACGAGGACTCTGTCACCAACCTCTATGTCAAAGCTGCTCCAGTTGTAATTACCGGTCTTATCCACTGTTCCGTAAATATAGATGCTACCGGTCTCGTCCTGGAGATACCAGTTACCATATTTGGTGTTAGCAATGGATGTACACACACCCTCTGCCTGATAGGTCTTGCCGATGGGACCGGCAATAATCTCGGCACAAGTGGAGGGAGTAAGAGCACCTGAACCCAC
>JAAZMM010000064.1 GCA_012798805.1 Bacteroidales bacterium | reverse complement strand
GGAGTTGAGCCTATCAAGAAGGAGTGGATTGAGGTAAAGGAGAAGATACTTCCCAGCGGGGATATTGATAAACTGGTATTTATCCGTAATGAACGTAAAGGTGAGATTTATATCTCAAAAGATAGTATTTCCAAATATAAAAATCTTTTTGGAGGCAAGGAACCAAAATCGGGTCCCCATTTCTATTTTCTCGTTTCCGATAAATTTGATGCCGAGGTTGAACTTGAGGCGGCCAGGGATTCTATTGAAGAGGGACGCAAATTCAATATAGTAGTAGATGAGAAACACAACTACTGGGGAAGAGCCCTGGAGTGGCTTATGTTCCCCTTACTTCTCATCCTGATGTGGTTCCTGCTATTCCGTCCAATGCGCAACAATATTGGCGGTGGTGCCGGTGGTGGCATATTCAATGTCGGCAAATCTCAGGCGAAACTCTATGAAAAGGAAAACCATTCCAAGGTAACATTTAAAGATGTTGCCGGTATGGAAGAGGCCAAGGTTGAAATTATGGAGATTGTGGATTTCCTCAAGAATCCAAAGAAATATACTTCACTTGGAGGAAAGATTCCTAAAGGAGTACTTCTTGTAGGGCCTCCCGGCACGGGTAAGACCCTTTTGGCCAAAGCTGTGGCGGGTGAAGCAAATGTGCCTTTCTTCTCAATTTCAGGCTCTGACTTCGTTGAAATGTTTGTTGGAGTGGGAGCTTCAAGGGTTCGTGATCTCTTCAAGCAGGCAAAGGAAAAGGCTCCCTGTATCGTATTTATAGATGAAATTGATGCCGTAGGTCGTGCCAGAAGCAAAAATGCCGGTTTTTCCTCAAATGATGAGCGTGAGAACACTCTTAACCAGTTACTTACCGAGATGGATGGATTCGGCTCCAACTCCGGAGTCATAATTCTGGCCGCTACAAACAGGCCTGATATTCTCGACAAGGCATTGATGAGGGCCGGCCGTTTTGACCGTCAGATACATGTGGATCTTCCGGAGCTCAAAGAGCGCCTCGAGATTTTTAAGGTCCATTTACGTAATCTCAAACTTGTCAGCGGTTTTGATATAGATTTTCTCGCAAAGCAAACTCCGGGCTTTTCAGGTGCTGATATTGCGAATGTCTGCAACGAAGCAGCTCTGATTGCTGCCAGAAAGAACAAGAGTTTCATTGACAAACAGGATTTCCTCGATGCAATCGATAGGATAGTGGGAGGATTGGAGCGCAAGAGCAAAATCATTTCCCCTGAGGAAAAGCGTACCATTGCATACCACGAAGCGGGTCATGCTACGGTAAGCTGGTTGCTTCCCAATGCAAACCCCCTCCTCAAAGTTACCATTATTCCTCGTGGCCAGTCGCTTGGGGCGGCCTGGTATCTCCCTGATGAGCGCCATCTTACAACCACGGAGCAATTGAAGGATGAAATGGCCAGCACCATCGGAGGCCGTGTAGCAGAGGAGATTGTAAATGGCAAAATATCTACTGGTGCACTCAGCGATCTGGAAAAGCTCTCAAAGCAGGCTTATGCAATGGTGACCTATTTCGGTATGAGCGAGAAAGTGGGCAATGTCTCCTACTATGATTCTACCGGACGTGCAGAGATGGCTTTCTCCAAGCCTTATAGCGAAAAGACGGCAGAACTTATCGACTCTGAGGTAAAGAGACTTATCGATGAGGCTCATAAGACTGCAACCCGCATACTTACCGAGAATAGGGAAGGATTTGAGAAACTTGCAGAACTTCTTCTTGAGAAAGAGGTGATTTTCTCCGAAGACCTTGAAAAAATATTTGGCCCCCGCAAAGGAGGCAAGGATCCCAATAAATTACTCGATTAGCCTATGAGTTCTCTATCAAAGCGCATTGCGAGCGGCCTCATCTTTTTTATAATAGTTGCGGGAGCACTGCTTTGCAGTTGGACTTTTCTCGCCCTGATGGTGGCTATATGTGCGCTTATGATGGATGAGTACTATTCAATGACTTTGAGAAGGCGATTTAATCCGGAGCAGACACTTATGATATTTGCTGCCATTTCGGCTATCGTGCTGCTCTTTTTGACCTTTAGATGTGGGCTCGATGGCAAATATCTGCTCTTTTCATTCTTGCCTGTCATAGCAACTTGTATCTCTTCGATCTATACTTCGACCAGAGAGCTGCGCAAAGGAGAGACTGATAAGGGTGTCTCTCCCGATATTGTCAATCATATAGCACATCTGATGATGCCTGTGCTCTATATTGCAGCCCCGTTGATGTTGATACAATTTCTGGTCTTTGATCCAAGCGGTTATACCCCTTGGCTGTTACTCAGCATATTGATCTTAATATGGCTCAATGATGTCGGAGCATATATGTTTGGGACACTTTTTGGCCAGCGGAAGGGAAGCTGTAAACTCTTTCCGAGTGTTTCGCCCAAGAAGTCCTGGGCAGGTTTATGGGGAGGTGTAGTGATCTCCTTTTTGGTTGCAATTTTGCTTTACCGGCTGACCCAAAGCCTCTCACTTTTAAATATTTCCTGGTGGCATTGGCTGGTGATGGCTGCTTTGGTTGTTGTGTTCGGTGTATTTGGAGACCTCTTTGAATCCTTGCTTAAAAGGGCTTGTAATGTGAAAGATTCGGGCAATATAATGCCAGGTCATGGAGGGTTGCTTGATCGTTTTGACACAATGCTTTTTGTTATTCCTGTGATTGTTCTCTATCTCAAAATGGTTTGTGTTATTTGAGTGGATTGTATATCTTTATGACTAAATAAATTCAAATATGAGAATTCACAAAGAAGGACATACTATCATAATCGTAAATACCCTGCTTTGGATCACGGTTTCCATACTCTTTTTCCTTTTTTGTTCGAATGTGGCAGTTAACTGGATTGTGGCGGGAATAGCTCTCTATATGTCGCTCTTTATGTTGTGGTTTTTCAGAGTTCCCGTTCGCGAAGCAGTCATGGATGATTCGCTGGTTATATCGCCCGGAGATGGGAAGGTGGTCAATATTAGAGAGGTTGAGGAGAATGAATATTTTGGTGGAAAATGTCTCTCTATTTCTATTTTTCTTACCTTTTTTAATGTACATGTTACTTGGTTTCCCGTAGGAGGCATTGTAAAGTATTACAAATATCATCCCGGAAAATATTTCTTTGCTTTTCATCCAAAGTCGTCAGAGAAAAATGAACGCACCACAATTGTAGTGCGTACTGAATCAGGCAATGAAGTTATGTTTCGTCAGATTGCAGGTATTATAGCCAGGCGAGTTGTCTGCTATGCAAAGGAGAACGAATATTTTGGCCAGGCATCTGAAGCCGGATTTATCAAATTCGGTTCCAGGCTTGATGTCCTCCTCCCTTTGGGTACGGAGATCCGGGTTAAAAAGGGGGACAAGGTTTCCGGCCAAACTTCAGTTCTGGCAAAGTTTTAAGTTACTACCCACTATTTACTACAGACTACATACTAAAAAAAATCCACCCGAAGGTGGATTTTTTTGAATTAGTTCTGGTTTGAATCCCACCAAACGGGAATAGTCCAGATATCGAATGCGGAATTCCACAAAGCAAGTGACATATCTGCTCCCGGAACCTTCTCTCCGATAGCCCGGAGGTTGGTCGAGTTGTAGTTGGTCTCATGTGAACATTGTCTCCAACGACGGAAGTGTTTACCTGCGGGAATTGCTTTGAGAGCTTCTACGTGTACATCGTGATAAGCGGGAATATCCCAGTTGAAGAAGAGATTGGTGTCAAAGTCATAACGACGCATATCGTTCCATATCTCAACCGAGAAGTGCAAGGCAATACGTTTCTGGGTCAGAATCTTTCCAAGTGTAAGGTTTGCAGCAGTACCAATACCATTGCTAAGGTAATTGTTGATATCAGCCGAAGTCATAGGCACGAATGAAGGACATTCGAGCAGACCGGGATCTTCTGCAACCCATTGGTTGAGCTTGATGTTCATCTGATCCATCGATGCTTTTATACCATCTTTGTAAGCAGTGAATGCTCCACTCTTGTCTCCCTTGTTGAAGAGTACCTCAGCTTTGATAAAGCAGGCTTCTGCATAGGAACCCATATATGTAGGAGATGAAACTCTGGTATAGAAAGTACCTGATTCACGCGAGCCGTCAACAGTCTTACCTGCCCTTCTGTAGAAGAGGTCGGGATTGGCTGCATAGCCCTTGGATGAAGAAGTACCCTCTACATAGTAGATATCATCTGCACGTGCAGGGTTGTCACTCTGGATAAACCAGCCGTCTGTAGTATTATAGTTGGCACGGAGAGGACCACCCTGGAAGTTAGGGCTATCTCCTGACGTCATATCAACACCACGTGAGCGGCGCCAGTTGCCAGACCATTTTACATCGGCAGGAACACCGGGTCTGGGGTTTTCGTCATAGGCCCAGGGGAGAATCTTGTCGGCGCGGGGATCTTCTACACCGTTACCGGCAAAATTGGTGAGATTGTCAAACAACATCTTGGTAGGCATATAACCTCCGTTCATACCACTCACTGAGTAAAGAGGAGAATAGTCAACAGGTTCATTCCATCCGAGTACGTCATGCGTAGTACTGTTGTTGTCGGTGTGGAAGATCACCATGTCGTCACTTACGCTCTGAGGACCCTTTGAAAGCGCATCAAGGATAGCCTGAGTATCATATTTGCCCTCTTTGTAGCTTCCTTCGCCTTTCTTTATGAGTTTGTTGATAAAGCGTGCTTTAAGCAGATTACCCCATTTGATCCATTTTTGGGTATCTCCGTTGCCCCAGTAGTCGCCAAGTGCGAGAGCAGGGACGGTGGGAGCTTGTGATTTGGCCATAAGTGCCAGACCCTCATCAAGTTCCTCGAGACATCCGAGGTAGATGGTCTTGCCGTCATCATATTCAGGAGTGGCATTCTCACCCACAGCATCCGTATAGGGCATCTCGCCGTATAGGTCGGTCATCAACATAAATCCATATGCACGGATGATCTTGGCAGCACCCATATAGTGCCATGCTTCAGCCTCTTCGGCTCTTTTGTACATGTCTTCGATGTTGCAGGCGGCACCCACAAACCACCATTGGTAAGGAGTGGTGGTAATGCCCACCACGGGATACCAAATTGATATGTTAAAGTATGTGCCACCGCCATTGTGTCTTGTCCAGTCACCCATTGACATGCTCGTACGCCAAGCGGCAAACTGCTGAGCACTATTGGTATAGAACTCTATATGCGCAAGACGATTCTGAAACAGAGCACTCTCCGAAGAAGGATTATCAGGGTCGGTGTTCACATTAAGCCACTCGTTGCAGGATGCGAGAAGCATCACGCAGAGAAGTGACAATATCATTGATTTTAAATATTTCATAATCTTACTATTATTTATCTTTTCCTGTTTGTTAGAATGTCAAGTTGAGTCCGAATGTCATACCTGATGTGGCAGGAACGTCACAATAGGCAAAACCTACTGAAGAAGAACCGCCGACACCTGCACCGGCTACAGCAACCTCAGGATCACCATTATAGTTGGTGAAAAGAAGGAGGTTGTTTGCAGAGAGTGAAATGGAAGCGCGTTTGATGAAGCCTGTCTTTTCCATCCACTTCTTGGGGAATTCGTATGCCACGGAGAGTGAGCGGAGTCTCAGGAGGTTGACTTTGGTAATATAGTTGGCAGCCTCTTGAGTGTAATAACCGGTATAGTAGCTCTTTATGATATTTTGACCGCTGGTGGGTACACCGTTGAAATCATAAACTTGTTTGGGGTCCCAGGTATTGCTTCTCGCCTCATAAATAGGAATATCTTTACCATCTTTATCTTTTTCAGTTCCAACCTGGAAGACTCCATCGATAGTAAGTGGTTTGTTCCTGATATCAGCTGAGAATTGGCTGGTACCTGCTATGTCCATTGCGTACTGGGTACCGTTGAATACGTCACCGCCTACGCGGAACTCCCAGAGCATGTTGAATGTGAAGCCTTTCCATTGGATGGTGTTGTTGAAACCACCTGCAAAGGTTGCCTCACGATTACCTACTGCATAATAGGTACCTGCATTGTAAGTAGGGAATCCGTTTTTATCGACGATTACATTGCCATTATCATCTCTATTCCATTTGTAACCTGCAATAGCCATGAAGTCGCCGCCGTTGTAGGAAGCTGCCTTTGCGGGACCGTACTGTACGTCAGTTACATACATAACAGCAGTGCCGTCAGGAAGACCATCCATTGTACCGCGGTTGCCGGCCATATTCAATGCTACGTCCCATCTGAAATTCCTGTTCTCAATCGGAGTACCGGAAATTGAAAGCTCCATACCCTTGTTATATACGTTACCTGCGTTAATGGAGCAGAAGATATAACCTGTGGACTGAGGTCCGCGGGGACTTAGAATCTGGTTGAATGAGTCGTTGGTATAGAAAGCGTAGTCAATGTGCAGTCTGTTCTTGAAGAAGCTCAATTCAAGACCGATCTCGGTTGACTTAGTCATCTCAGGCTTCAGATAGGGGTTACCACGGGTCCAGGAGTTACCCACACCCACGATCTCACCAATATATGTACCTACAGGCCACAAAGCGGTAGCTGTCTCATAAACACCGGTATCCTTACCCACTTTTGCCCATGAAGCACGAATCTTTCCAAATGAGAGGATGTCGTCATCAATCACATTCAAATCCTGGAGAAGTTGGGTAAATACGAATGATCCGCTCACTGAAGGATAGAAGTAAGAGCGGCTATCCAAAGGAAGTGTGGAAGTCCAGTCGTTACGTCCTGTAACGGTCAGATAAACCATATTCCTCCAGGATGCACGCGCCTCACCAAATACACCTATAAGTCTCTTCAGGGATGAACCATGTGAGAAGGCTTTGTTGTCGGTGGTAGTGTTAGCGTATGAGAAAAAGTCGGGAACCGAGAAGTTGTAAGCCATCAGGTAGTCCGATTTGATCTTGTACTGGTCGGTTGCTGCTCCGAGCATCAGACCGAGATCAAAATCTCCAAATTTCTTATTCATATCGGAGATGATGCTTTGGGTCAAATACTCGTACTGTCTGGTGTTGTCAGACATCATACCTTTCTGGTAAACTTGCTTGATAGCCGAACCTGCAGCAATGCGTTTGGAATCAACCTGGGTGTATTGGTCAACACCGATCTTGTAGGAGATGTTCCACCAGTCAGTGACATCAGCTCTTACGTTGAGGTTGCCGGTGAAACGGTCTGTATCGTCAAAAATGTTGAACTTGTTGATAATCCAGTAAGGGTTATCACGGTCATCCCAGGGATCCTGACGATCAGCAAAGTGACGGAAACGAGTACCATCTTCGTTGAGATATCTGCTCATATTGTCTGAGGGAGCCCAGGTGTAAACAGAGTAGAGAGCACCCGTACCTGCGGATCCGTAAAGACCTGCTCCGGTGAGAGTTTTGTCTGTATGAGCCTTTGAATAGGCTGCACTTGCACTAAATGTGAAGATGCCTACCTTCTGGTCACCATTGAAACGGAACGTGTACTTGTTGTAGCCTGTTTGGGGTACGATACCATTCTGGTCAAATAGAGAGCCGGAAAGGTAGAAGCTGCCCTGTTTGGTACCTCCGGAGATACTTATGCTCTCGTCGAGTATCAGGCCATTTTCGAAGAATGTTCCCATATTGTCATAGAAAACGCCTCCTTCCTTACCCCAGGAATTGTAGGAATAGTCATTGAAAACCGTACCAATATATTGCTTTGCAGCATCATATTGATCTTCCATATATCCCATTGTGTACTGGTTCTGGAACTGTGGAAGTCCCTTTGCCCAGGAAGTTGAGAGTTTTGAGCTGAAGTTGACCTCAACTACACCCTCTTGACCACGTTTGGTAGTGATAAGCACAACACCGTTTGCAGCACGCGAACCGTAAAGTGCGGAAGCGGCAGGGCCTTTAAGAACAGACATCGACTCGATATCTTCGGGGTTGATGTCCATCACACGGTTAGAGGTGGTTGTAGCGCTCCTGTAGGAGCCGTCAAATGCTGAGTTGCCGACAACTGTGGAGGAGTTGTCATAGATGATACCGTCCACAACGAAGAGAGGCTGGTTGTCCTTGCCTTCTGATGCGGAAGTACCACCGCGGAGGATAATTTGTGCGCCTGATCCGGCAGCACCTGAAGACTGAGTAATGTTTACGCCGGCGATCTTTCCTGATAGGGAGGAGATCGGGTTAGCAGTCTTAATCTTCATCAATTCTTCAGACTTGAGGTCTTCCACTGCGTATCCGAGGGATTTTCTCTCTTTCTTGATACCCAGTGCCGTTACAACGGCATCCTCGAGCAATAGTGCATCTTCTTCGAGTACCACATCAATCTTTGCTCTTCTACCTACTGCAACAACAGTAGTCTTAAAGCCCATTGATGTGAATTCCAGGGTGCCATTAGCAGGAACCTCAATTGTGTAGAAACCATCAATGTCGGTAGATGTACCGGTCTGAGTACCTTGCAGTACTACATAGACGCCGACAAGCGGATCTCCGCTCTTGTCGGTCACCTTACCGGAAACATTGATGTTCTGCGCCCACATTGTTCCCGCTGAGAGAATCAATGTGAACATTGCCATCATCAGATGGCGTAGTTTTCTGGAAACGAACATAAACAGAATTTTTGATTAATTAAATGTATAATTAGGTTGAATATAAGCATCCAACAAATGTTGGTACATTATTTCTTCATTGCTTGTTCTATAGAGACGGCAACTGCCACAGTGGCGCCGACCATCGGATTGTTACCCATTCCAAGGAATCCCATCATCTCCACATGCGCCGGAACACTGGATGAACCTGCAAACTGTGCATCGGAGTGCATACGGCCCATAGTATCAGTCATACCATAGGAAGCGGGACCTGCTGCCATATTGTCAGGATGCAGCGTACGCCCGGTGCCACCACCTGAAGCCACAGAAAAATAATTCTTTCCCTGCTGAACACACTCTTTCTTGTAAGTGCCTGCTACGGGGTGCTGGAAACGTGTGGGATTGGTCGAATTACCTGTGATTGAAACATCCACTCCCTCTTTGTGCATTATGGCAACTCCTTCACGGACATCATCAGCACCATAGCAATTGACTTTGGCGCGGGGGCCCTTGGAGTAGGACTTTCTCTTAATCTCTTTGAGTTCGCCGGTGTAATAGTCGAACTCGGTCTGAACATATGTGAAACCGTTGATCCTCGAAATGATCATGGCGGCATCTTTGCCAAGTCCATTGAGAATTACGCGCAACGGCTCCTTACGTACCTTATTGGCCATCTCTGCAATCTTGATGGCTCCCTCTGCCGCTGCAAAAGACTCGTGGCCTGCAAGAAAAGCAAAGCACTTTGTCTCTTCACGGAGAAGGCGGGCGGCGAGATTACCATGTCCGATGCCCACTTTGCGATCATCTGCCACTGAACCTGCTATACAGAATGACTGCAAACCCTCACCGATAGCTTCGGCGGCATCAGCTGCATTCTTGCAACCTTTCTTAATGGCGATGGCCGCACCTACGACATAAGCCCATTTTGCATTTTCAAAGCATATCTTTTGTGTCTGCTCACACTCGAGATAGGGGTCAATCCCATATTCATCACATATCTTGTTAGCCTCTTCGATGGAGGCGATGCCATATGATTTCAACACTTTGTTGATCTTGTCAATACGACGGTTCTGGCTTTCAAATTTTACTTTACGTATCATTATTAAATATACCTCCTCTTTTTAATCGATCCTGGGATCAATAACCTTAACTGCGCCCTGCTCGGCGGTAAATCTGCCGTAGTGTGCGGTTGCTTTCTTCAAGGCCTCATTGGCATCCATACCTTTCTTGATGAGCTCCATCATCTCTCCGAGACGTACAAACTCATAGCCGCATACCTGGTCATCTTCATCAAGAGCAATCTTGTTTATATAACCTTCAGCCGTTTCAAGGTATCGAACACCCTTTGCCTTAGTCGAGAACATAGTTCCAACCGTAGAGCGAAGTCCCTTACCGAGATCTTCCAGACATGCACCTACTATCAGACCACCCTCTGAGAAAGCAGACTGTGTGCGTCCATATACAATTTGGAGAAATAGTTCGCGCATTGCGGTATTGATGGCGTCGCATACCAGGTCTGTATTAAGAGCTTCCAGAAGGGTTTTACCGGGGAGAATCTCAGCTGCCATTGCAGCAGAATGAGTCATTCCGGAGCAGCCTATAGTCTCTACAAGCGCCTCCTCTATGATGCCCTTCTTGACATTGAGAGTAAGCTTGCAGGCTCCCTGCTGGGGTGCACACCAACCTACACCATGGGTGAAACCCGATATATCTTTCACCTCTTTTACTTTTACCCATTTACCCTCTCCGGGGATAGGCGCAGGTCCATGGTTGGGACCTTTCTTAACAACACACATGTGTTCTACTTCGTGTGAATAAATCATAATATATTTTTAATGCTTTTGTGTTTCTAAACCGGTTTGTTTATTAAAATCGAAAATAATTAAACAAAATTCGTATGAATTTTTAAATAAAACAAATCATTTAACTATTCGAAAAGACTTTTCTTGGGTTTTGTGAGGTGATTTTCGTCAAAATCTGAGCGGAATACGGGGTTCGAACCCGCGACCTTCGGCTTGGGAAGCCAACACTCTGCCAACTGAGCTAATTCCGCAAATTAATCAACAAATATAAGAAAAAACGGATGATTTTACAATTCATGGTCAAAAATGATCTATTTGTGGAAATTACGTCATTATTTTGTATTTTTGCGCGATAAATATTAAAGTACCACTTATGATTTCCAAACAGGCAATTGAAGTTTTCAAAAGGATCGAGACTCCATTTTATTATTATGACCTGGATCTTCTCAGAAAGACTCTGGATATATATAAGTCTCAGATCGAAAAATATGGTTATCATGCCCATTATGCATTGAAAGCCAACGCCAATGATCGTATCCTCGATATCATTAAGAGTTACGGTCTTGGAGCTGATTGTGTAAGCGGCAATGAGGTTTTACTTGCCGTAAAGGCGGGCTTTCCTGCTGACAAAATAGTGTACGCCGGTGTGGGCAAGTCGGATAAGGAGATCAAAGCGGCACTCAATGCAGGCATTTTTGGTTTCAATTGCGAGTCAATTCCGGAAATCAATGTGATAAACGAGCTTGCGGGAAAGATGGGCACTAAGGCAAGAATTTCTCTTCGCATCAATCCCGATATTGATGCGCATACACATAAATATATAAGTACAGGGCGTAAAGAGGATAAATTCGGCATCAGTCCCTGGATGTTTCAGGATGTTGCCGATATGATGGCAAAGTGCACCAATATAGAGTTTATAGGCCTGCATTTTCATGTGGGTTCTCAGATAACCGATCTATCTGTCTTCAAACAGACCTGCAAGAGGGTAGAGGAGCTGCAGAAATGGTTTATTGATAAAGGTTTGTTTATTAAGAATATCAACCTTGGAGGTGGTCTGGGCATTGATTATGATAATCCCAACGACAATCCCATTGCTCCGTTGGAGGAGTATTTTAAAATTATAAATGACAACCTCATCGTTCGTCCCGGACAGGATGTTCATTTTGAACCCGGCAGATCGATAGTAGGCCAGTGCGGTCATCTGATCTCAAGAGTTCTTTATGTTAAGATAGGCCAACGGAAGAAATTTGCTATTCTTGATGCGGGTATGAATGACCTCATTCGTCCTGCACTTTATCAGGCGCACCATGCAATTGAGAATCTTACCTCTACCGGTCGTCCTCTCAGATATGATGTTGTGGGCCCTGTGTGTGAGTCGAGTGATAGCTGGGGTAAAAATATTCTCCTCAATACCACTCAACGCGGTGATCTGGTGGCGCTCCATTCTGCAGGTGCTTATGGGCAGGTGATGGCCATGAAATATAACCAGAGAGATCTGGCCAAGGCATATTATAGTGATGAGTTGGGAGTGTGTAGTGTGTAGTGTGTAGTGTGTAGTGTGTAGTGTGTAGTGTGTAGTGTGTAGTGCAGGTTGCGGGTTGCGAGGTAGAGTATTGAGTATTGAAAATATAGAGTAGGAGTATATAGAATATGTTTGAAAATTTGATAGAAAGGCTTGAGAGTTCGTTTAAACTTATCAAGGGACAGGGAAGGATTACGGAGGTCAACATTTCCGAGACGCTAAAGGATATACGAAGGGCGCTTCTTGATGCTGACGTTAGTTATAAGATAGCAAAGACATTTTGCGATGAAGTTAAGCAGAAGGCACTTGGTCAGGATGTCCTAAAGGCAGTTCGTCCGGAGCAGATGATGATTAAAATCGTCCACGACGAACTGGCTCTGCTTATGGGTAGCGAGGCTTCCGACATCAATGTGAAAGGCAATCCGGGCATTGTGCTGGTATCCGGTCTCCAGGGATCCGGTAAAACTACACTCTCGGCAAAGCTCGCGCTCCACTGCAAATCAAAGAGAGGTTTACGTACACTTCTGGTTGCAGGTGACGTCTATCGTCCTGCGGCAATTGATCAGTTGAAGGTACTTGGAGAGCAGGTAGGAGTGGATGTTTATAGTGAGGAAGGTGTCAAGGATCCGGTTTCGATTGCAAAGAATGCCGTAAAGAAGGCTCGTAGCGAGGGGTACTCGCTTGTAATAATAGATACTGCCGGTCGTCTGGCGATTGATAAGGAGATGATGGATGAAATATCTGCCATCAAGAGTGCCGTCAATCCTACCGAGACACTTTTTGTAGTGGATGCGATGACCGGTCAGGACGCCGTGGAGACTGCGAGGGCATTCAATGAAGTGCTCGACTTCGATGGAGTGGTATTGACCAAGATGGATGGTGACACCCGTGGCGGTGCTGCTCTCTCCATTAAGGCAATTGTAAATAAGCCTATCAAGTTTATCAGTTCCGGTGAGAAAATGGAAGCTCTGGATGTTTTCCATCCCACACGTATTGCGGACCGTATTCTGGGTATGGGTGATGTGGTTTCTCTTGTGGAGAAAGCTCAGGAGCAGTATGATGAAGAGGAGGCGCGTAAGCTTCATAAAAAGATGGCCAGAAATCAGTTCAATCTTGATGATTTCTACCAGCAGATCCAGCAGATTAAAAAGATGGGTAACATAAAAGATTTAGCTTCTATGCTTCCCGGCGTAGGTAAAGCCATTAGGGATGTCGATTTTGATAACAACTCCTTTAAGGGAGTGGAGGCTATTATTTTATCTATGACTCCATATGAAAGGGAAAACCCCTCTGTGATCAACGGAAGTCGCCGCAAAAGAATTGCAGCCGGTAGCGGCACCTCCATGGCGGAAGTTAATCGTCTGCTTAAGCAATTTGATGGGACCCGCAAGATGATGAAAAATCTTGCATCCAACCCGATGGCTTCAAGAATGATGAGAAAAAAACGCAGATAAAATCGTAAATAAAATATAAAAAATGATATTACTCGATGGGAAGGCCACAGCAGAGGCCATAAAAAATGAAATTGCTTTACAGGTAGAAGAGATTGTTGCCAAGGGTGGTAGAAGACCCCATCTTGCCGCAGTGATCGTTGGGGAGGATGGCGCCAGTAAGACTTATGTTGCATCCAAAGAGCGTGCATGCGCAAAAGTAGGATTCGATTCTTCGGTATTTAGTCTTCCGACGGAGACGACTGAGGAGGAACTCCTGGATTTGATTTCCCGACTCAATGGAGATGAGTCGATAGATGGCTTTATAGTTCAGATGCCTCTTCCTAAGGGTATCGATGAACAAAAGGTCATAGCTGCAGTTGATCCCAGTAAGGATGTTGATGGATTTCATCCCTCCAATGTGGGACGGCTTTCGCTCGGACTTCCTACATTTGTGTCTGCTACTCCTTATGGTATAATGGCTCTGCTTGAGCATTATAACATTGAGACAAGGGGAAAGCATTGCGTGGTGCTTGGTCGCAGTAATATCGTTGGTCGTCCCATAGCTCTGCTGTTGTCGCATAAAGGAACACCCGGAGACTGTACGGTTACAATCTGCCATAGTCGCACTAAGGATCTTGCGGAGCATACACGTCGTGCCGATATCATTATTGCAGCACTCGGAGTACCTGAGTTTCTAAAAGGTGATATGGTTAAAGAGGGTGCAGTAGTGATAGATGTGGGCATTACCCGCATTCCTGCGGACAATGAGAAGGGTTATAGAATCGTAGGGGATGTGGCCTTTGATGAAGTAGCACCAAAATGTTCCTATATCACTCCGGTGCCGGGGGGTGTTGGCCCTATGACCATCATTTCGCTTTTGCGCAACACAATGCGCGCTTATCTGATGTCGCGATAACCATATTTTGCTATAATTTTTCCCTCTCTAAGCACAAGCGTTAATGGCATGGCACCTTCTGTGATCCTGATAAATTGATTGGCCTCCAGGAAGAGATATTGATGATAGTCAATTCCCGAGTTTTCAAGAAAAACTGACGGGTCATATTCTCTGTTGCCTTTGAGAAATAAAATTGTCAATTCCCCGTTGCTAAAATTCCCTTTACTTCGGAGAATGGCTATTTTCTGTGCAGCCATAAGGCAGTATTCACAGGTGAAGCTCATAAAGCAGACTACCTTTTCACCTTCGAGCAGATCAGTTGGCAGCAATCCCTCCGAGAATGCAATGTCAAGAGCTTTTTCGCTCACAGTGGTACTTTTACTGTATCGTTCATATCCCCAGTTGTCGGGGGGCGAGAGGATGAAAACAGCCGCAATGGAACCGGCAATTACAAGAGTGTACCAAAGCGGTTTCCATGGGATGCGAAAAGACTTTAGACCTGTACTCAGACGCAGTAGTACAAGCAGGATGATATTTTTTAGCAGAGATTGCCATGGATTCATATCCACTAATTCTCCGAAACAGTGGCAACTGTCGCGATTGCCGACAACAATGAGTCCTATGAGAAAAAGAGAGAAGATTGCCAGAATCAGAAATGCTGCGAAGTAGATTGCGCGCGAATGCATGTTGAGAATTAGCAGTAAACCCAGGGCAATCTCCATCGCTATAATGGCTCTCGCAATAAGATAGGAGAGTCCAAGTCCGAATATGCGGAATCCGAATATATAGATTTCGAACTGGTCAACCGATATGAGTTTTGCCAGTGCTGAAAAGATAAATAAGAGGCCTATTAAAACCCTTAAAGCATATTTTAATCCGGATTTCATGACTGTTATAATTTTGAGTTTTACTAAAAGAGGGTGACCATCCGGTCACCCCCCAGTCAAACATTCTCAGTTTCTTAGAAGAGCTGCGGGAGGCACTTTGACTCAACCTTTGTTGAAACAAGAGGTACACTAACCATGCTGTTGTAGTCAGAGCATTTTTCTCCATCATTAAGAACAATGTCAGACCTCTCATAAACCACTTCACCATTGAGTTTGGCTACGCAGTGGCACTTCTTTGAACAACCGGTGCAGAGGAAAAGGGCTCCTACTGCAAGTAAAAGTAGTAACTTTTTCATTTCAATAATTCTTATTTATGTTTATTATGTTCCCACAAATACCGGTCCGGACTTCCGGACGACGGCAAAATTAATCTTTATTTTTAACATATGGAAATAATAAACTAATTTTGACCAAAATTAGGATTGTCAAAAAATGAAAAAAGCAAGAACGGCAAGAATAGTAATTGCAGCCCTATTCTTTATAGTTATAACCCTTTCATTTATCTCGTTTTCAGCCGGTAAGCTTCCTTTTTCACCTACGGTGGAAAAATTCCAGTTCGGTCCGGCTTTGATGGCACTATTTGTGGGAACTGCACTTCCGTTAATATTGCTGCT
>JAAZMM010000011.1 GCA_012798805.1 Bacteroidales bacterium | reverse complement strand
GTGATCTGGACGGAGTTTATACTCTACAGGTTCCCAGCAATGGTGTTCTCGTTTTCACTTCAATGGGTTACAAGACGGCAGAGATTGCCGTTAATGGCAGAGCTGTTATCGACGTTGTTCTCGAGGTTGATACGGAAACACTCGATGAAGTGGTTTTCGTTGCCTTCGGTACAGTATCTAAAAAGGATTTTACGGGATCGGCGGTGGCACTTGAGAGCAAAAAGCTTGAAAGCCGCCCTCTGACAAACGTGGCCAACGCACTTGAAGGTATAGCTGCAGGTGTGCAGTTTACTTCAGCAGGCGGACAGCCCGGTTCTTCAGGAGGAATCCGTATCCGTGGTTTCGGATCCATTAACGCCAGTTCATCTCCTCTCTATGTGGTGGACGGTGTGCCATTTGATGCTATTTCCAACCTCAATGCAGATGACATTGAAAATATCACTATCCTCAAGGATGCAGCTTCTTCAGCCCTTTATGGAAGCCGCGCTGCTAACGGCGTGGTACTCGTAACTACCAAGAGAGGACGCAGCGAGAAGGTGCAGTTCAATGTGAGAGTCAATCAGGGTGTTAGTATGAGAGCTATTCCGGAGTATGAAAGACTCGATCCTTTCCAGTACTACCCTATGGAGTGGGAGGCTTTGCGTAACGCTTACCTTTCTGCCGATGGTTCAACTTATACAATGGAAAGTGCCTCTGCAGAAGCATCGAAGAAAATTTTCTCGCAGTTGCTGAATAACCCCTTCAACGTAGCCAATGACCAAATAGTAAGCGTTGACGGTAAGATCAACCCCGCTGCAAGACTTCTTTACTCTGAGGACCTTGACTGGGCTGATGCCATTGCACGTATAGGTCACAAACAGGAGTATTCACTCTCTGCAGGCGGTGCAACCGAAAAAACCGACTACTATATGTCGCTCGGTTATATGGATGAGGAGGGTTTCTCCATCAAATCTTATATGGAGAGAGCCAATGCCCGTTTGAATATGAACGTGAAGCCACGCAAGTGGATTAAAGCAGGTGTCAACCTTGCAGCAACAATGGCCAACTCCAACATTACCAGCGACGATAGTAGCACAGCTTATGTAAACCCCTTTTACTTCTCAAGGTTCATAGGCCCCATCTATCCTATCTATGAACATGATGCTTCCGGTGCTTATGTACTTGATGAGCAAGGTGAGAAGGTTTATGATTGGACAAATCGTGGAGCAAGCGCAAGCCCCGGTCGTCACGTAATTGCAGAGACTCTTTGGAACGACAACCTCTATAAGAGAAATCTGGTAAATGCCAGAGCCTATATTGAGATAAACTTCTTCGAAGGACTTAAACTTACCATCAACGGAGGTTATGACTTCAGGAATTACCTCAATTCTACCTATGAGAACCCCCATGTAGGTGACGGTTCTCCCGCAGGTCGTTCCCGAATCACTAACTATCGCTATGACACCTATAACTTCAACCAGTTGCTTACCTATACCAAATCATTCAACAAACACAACGTTGACTTGCTCCTTGGACATGAGAGCTATAAGAATGATTATAAGTACACCTACGGTATGAAGCAGGGTATCATTGCCGAGGGTAATGTTGAACTGATCAACTTTACTACCATCAACTCTCTCTATACCTACTCACAGGCATATAGGACTGAGGGTTATATGGCTCGTGCCAACTATAATTACAACCACAAGTACTATGTTTCCGCATCCTTCAGAAGGGACGCAACTTCACGTTTCTATAAAGATGCACGTTGGGGTAACTTCTGGTCAGTAGGAGGCTCATGGAGAATCGACCAGGAGTCATTTATAGCAAGTCAGCCCTGGATCTCTGCTCTGAAACTCAGGGCCTCTTATGGTTCTGTGGGTAATGATGGCACCAGCTCGTGGTATCAGTGGCAGTCACTCTATGGTATACTCAATAATGCAAATGAATCCGGTTTTATCCAGTCAACACAGGCCGGTAACAAGGAGCTTCAGTGGGAGAAAAACCGCAGTTTTGACGTTGCATTGGAGTTTGGTTTCTTCGACAACCGCCTCCATGGACAAATAGAGTTTTTCCACAGGATTTCCGACAACCTTCTTTTCGAGGTTCCACTCCCTACTTCTTCAGGTGTGCTTTCACAGTGGCAGAATATCGGTACAATGTACAACCAGGGTATTGAGATACAGCTCGTCGGTGATATTGTACGCACAAAGGATTTTACCTGGAGTATGATGATCAATGCATCCCATATCAAGAATGAAATCACTAAGCTTCCTCAGGAAGAGATCATAAGCGGTACCAAGAAATATATGGTAGGTCGCTCTATGTATGACTTCTGGCTCAGGAAATGGGAAGGTGTAGATCCCGAGACAGGTGATGCGCTCTATAGCAAGGATATCAAGGACGATGAGGGCAACGTGACCGGCAGTGAGATTGTAAATGACTACACAAAAGCAGATTATTACTATGTTGGGACTTCAATTCCCGATCTATACGGTTCGATCCAGAACTCACTGAGTTGGAAAGGCTTTGAACTCTCCGTGCTGATGACCTACCAGATTGGTGGTCAGGTATATGACAGCGTTTATGGCTCATTGATGTCGCACTCAGGTTATGGCTCAGCTCTGCACATTGACATCCTCAAGAGATGGCAAAAACCCGGTGACATTACTGATGTTCCCAGGATTGATACTACTAAGAACCCTAATCAGAATGCAGGCTCAAGCAGATGGCTTACAAGTGCTTCATACCTCTCATTCAAGAATATAACACTGGCATATTCTTTCCCCAAAAAGTGGGCTGAAAAGCTCGATCTTTCAGGTATTAGAATTTACGCTAGTGGTGAGAACGTTCATGCATTTGCAGCTCGTAAGGGTATGAACCCTCAGTATTCATTTGCAGGTACTCAGTCCAACGTTTACTCACCTGCACGTACCATCACGTTCGGTTTGAATGTTCAGTTTTAATCAGTAAAAATCAAACATTAACAAACAAGAATAATACAGTATGAAAAATATATTAAAAATATTGGCCTCTCTTGCGTTTTTTGCAAGTATGGCTTCCTGTAGTCCTGATTTCCTTGAAACTACCCCTACATCAGCCTATGATGAGAGTTTCATTTTCACTACTACGGATAATGCTTTTGCTGCAGTAAACGGTCTCCATAAATCAATGGTTAGACAGTATTACTCGAGACAGAATATTGGCGGCTACCCCTCATTCCAGATTGCAATGGATGCAATGGGAGAGGACCTCGTATTCCCGACTGCTGGTAACGGATGGTGGACGAATACAGGTGAAGTAAAATGGAATGGCCAGAGAAATGCAAATGGCTGGCTTACCAGATTCCCCTTCAGAATCTCTTATATGTGGATTTCCAATGCCAACCAGATTCTAGATAATGTAGACAATGCTGTGGGTCCTGATTCCGAAAAGCAGATGATCAAAGGTCAGGCCCTTGCATATAGAGGTATGGCTTATTTCTGGTTGGTTCAGCTCTACGGTGACAGATACCTTCCCGGCGGCCAGAACAGTCAGCTTGCAGTGCCCCTCGTTGTCAGCACCCAAGAAGTTAAGATGCCTCTCGAGACAGTTGAAAATATCTACAAGCAGATTGTAGCCGACCTTGAACAGTCGATCACATTGCTTGGTACAAGTTCATTTTCATCCAAATCACATATAGTAGCTTCTACGGTTATGGGTCTCAGAGCACGTGTTGCTTTGGCAATGCATGACTGGGCAAATGCCAAGAAGTATGCCGAGATGGCAATCAATACCACCAGTGCTAAGTTGATGAGTCAAGATGATTATACCAAGGGCTTCAATGATGCTTCCAATGTAGAGTGGATGTGGGCATTCCATATGATCCCCGACCAGACTATCTATTTCTATGGTTATATGGCCTATATGTCCATTAACTTTGACTCCTCCAACATCAGGAGCTGTCCAAAGTGTATCAACAGTAACCTTTACGACGCTATTCCCGAAACTGACATTCGTAAGACCCTGTGGGATCCGACCGGCACCGCTTTCACAGTACCCAGTACAAGATATACTAGAAAGCCTTACATGAACAGGAAGTTTCAAGTTGCTGATGCCGCAAGTTCAGTGGCTGATGCCAACTTTATGAGACTTGGGGAGATGTATCTGATAGCAGCAGAGGCTTGTGCTAATCTCAATGATAATGGTGCAGCTCAGACTCATCTCTTCAATCTCAACAAGACACGTGACGACGCTTATGTAAAGAGCACCAAGACAGGTAAGGATCTTCTCGACGAGATTTATTTCTACAGAAGAATTGAGCTTTGGGGTGAGGGACATCGTTTCCTTGATCTGAAACGTCTCGGCCTGGATCTTGACAGACGCAACTCCAATCACGATCCTGCGGTTTCAACTGCTATGTATGTTGAGGCTAGTGACCCTCGCTGGAAGTTTGCGATTCCACAAGAGGAGATTGACTCCAATGATCTGATTCCTAAGAACATCAATGACTAATCTCTGATGTTCGGACAGTTTCGTTCGACACAGTAAGCCCCGAAAGTGCAACTTTTCGGGGCTTTTGTTGTACAAGCAGAAGGTTTTTTTCTTACCTTTGGCCGATGATTGGCATTTTCGATTCCGGAGTGGGCGGCTTGTCCGTTTGGCGTGAGATTTATCGCCTTATGCCTGGTGAGTCTTCTCTCTATATTTCTGACGGTGCTTTCTGTCCATATGGATCGAAAGATCCGGCATTTATCAGAGAGAGAGCGGCTAGTATTTCTGCTTACCTTATTGATAGAGGGGCAGAGGTTGTCGTGGTTGCTTGTAATACTGCTACAGCGGCGGCGATTAGCTCACTCAGAGAGAAGTTTGATGTTCCTTTCGTTGGGATGGAGCCTGCCATAAAACCTGCGGCATTGCACTCCAGAAGTGGCGTAGTGGGGGTTCTTGCTACAGCCGGAACATTTAAAGGTCGCCTTTATCTCGATACGCTCGCACGTTTTGCAGGAGAGGTACGTGTAGTTGAACAGGTGGGAGAAGGTCTTGTGGAGGCGGTTGAGAGAGGTGTTTTTGATTCTCCGGAGCTGGATGATTTGCTTCATCACTATATTGACAATATGTTGGCGGCCGGTGCGGACCATATTGTATTGGGGTGTACCCATTATCCCTTTTTGCAGGAGACGATAGCCAGAATTGCAGGTCCGGAGGTTGTTATCGTCAATCCTGCGCCGGCTATTGCAACGCAGATCAAGAGAGTACTCTCTAATATGCGGGAGGTTTCTAATGGGAGAGGAGATTTTTTCTTCTGTTCAACCGGGGAAATTCCTGTACTAAAGGAACTGGCGCGTCGGGAAATCCCGGATTTGGATGATTCCCATTTTGCTGAAATTTTGATTTAAAAAAACTACATACTCCACACTCAAAACTAACAACTAAATTATGACTCCAATCTTTTTTCTAATTCCGGTATGCTCGATCTTGGCACTGGTATTTGCTTATATTTTTTATCGCCGTATGAAGAAGACGGATGAAGGGACTCCGACAATGAAGGAGATTGCCTCCCACGTCAGGAAGGGGGCTATGGCCTATATAAAGCAACAGTACAAGGTAGTTGCCATCGTATTTTTAATTCTCGCTCTATTTTTTGCTATTCTTGCATACGGTTTTGGAGTACAGAACCCATGGGTGCCGTTTGCATTTTTAACGGGAGGCTTTTTCTCCGGCCTTGCCGGATTTATCGGCATGAAAACCGCTACTTTTGCCTCCTCACGTACCGCAAATGCTTGCAGGACTTCGCTCAATTCAGGACTTAAGGTGGCATTTCGTTCGGGTGCCGTGATGGGCTTGACCGTAGTGGGGCTGGGCTTGTTGGATATATCACTTTGGTATCTTATTCTTGAGGCTTTCGTTAAGGAAACCACCCCGGAGCAAAAAATGGTGGTTATTACCACCACTATGCTAACTTTCGGAATGGGAGCCTCTACACAGGCACTTTTTGCGCGAGTTGGTGGCGGTATCTATACCAAAGCAGCCGATGTGGGCGCTGACCTTGTCGGTAAATTGGAGGAGAATATTCCTGAGGATGATCCTCGCAACCCTGCAACTATCGCTGACAACGTTGGTGATAATGTGGGAGATGTTGCAGGTATGGGTGCAGATCTTTATGAGTCTTACTGCGGTGCAATTCTCGCCACTATGGCTCTGGGTGCTTCCGCCTTCTTTTCAAAGGGATATGGTGCACAGATGAATGCTGTTTTTGCTCCGATGCTGATTGCAGCGGTGGGAATCGTGCTATCAATTCTGGGAATCTTTACAGTTCGTACCAAAGAAAATGCCGGAATGGAGCAGCTTCTCAAATCGCTCAGTCTTGGAGTTAATCTTAGTGCTGTATTTATAGCGATCTTCACTTTCGTCATATTGCGGCTCCTTAATCTGGAAAACTGGTTTTGGATCTCTTGTTCGGTAATTGTAGGACTGCTGGCGGGCATCATAATAGGACGTTCAGCAGAGTACTTCACTTCACACTCTTACAAGCCTACCCGCAAGGTTGCAGAAAGCGGAAAGACAGGTCCCGCTACTGTTATCATCTCGGGCTTTGGAGTAGGTATGATATCAACCGCGATACCGGTTATCACCGTTGCTTTGGCCATCATTCTTGCATATCTGTTTGCTATCAAATTTGACATATCTGCAATGCTTTCAGCGCAGAATCTAAGTATTGGGCTTTACGGTATCAGTATTTCTGCTGTGGGTATGCTTTCGACTCTGGGCATTACCCTGGCTACTGACGCCTACGGTCCTATAGCGGACAATGCCGGAGGAAATGCGCAGATGAGCAATCTTGAACCTGAGGTACGGCAGAGGACTGATGTTCTCGATGCTTTGGGTAATACCACAGCTGCTACCGGTAAGGGATTTGCCATCGGCTCGGCAGCTCTGACGGCTCTGGCATTGCTTGCTTCTTACCTTGAGGAGATAAAAATCGCTCTGAGCAATATTGGGCAAACGGTGCTGGATATTGCCGGTCGCGAAGTGGCTGTGGCTCACGCTACTATTCCAGATCTATTGGAGTATTATTCTATCAACGTTATGAATCCCAAACTGCTGGTTGGTCTCTTCATTGGTGCTATGATGTCATTCCTCTTCTGCGGTCTGACTATGAACGCGGTTGGACGCGCTGCTCAGAAGATGGTGGATGAGGTACGCAGACAATTCCGTGAGATCAAGGGAATACTTACCGGTGAGGCGGTTCCCGACTATGCGAGATGCGTGGAAATTTCCACACGTGGGGCACAGAGAGAGATGCTTCTGCCTTCGCTTCTTGCCATAGTGGTTCCTATCTTGGTAGGAATATTTTTCGATGTTGCGGGTGTGGTTGGATTGTTGCTTGGAGGATTAAGTTCCGGATTTGTACTTGCCATCTTTATGGCAAATGCCGGTGGCACATGGGATAATGCGAAGAAATATGTAGAGGAAGGCAATTATGGTGGCAGGGGGTCTGTTGCACATAAGGCAACGGTTGTGGGTGATACTGTTGGTGATCCCTTCAAGGACACTTCAGGCCCTTCACTCAATATTTTGATTAAGCTGATGTCTATGGTGTCCATTGTGATGGCCGGTTTAACCGTAGCCTTCTCAATATTGTAAAT